>VGGW01000001.1 GCA_016868395.1 Bacteroidota bacterium
CTTAGTTTTGATTTAGAGGAGTTTGATATGCCAAACGAATATGGCAAAGAAATTCCTTTTGATGATCAGATAGCCATTTCAGTGGAAGGGACCTACCATGTTTTAAAAATATTGGCTAAACATGAAATAAAAGCTACCTTTTTTAGTACTGTAGTTTTCGCTCAAAATAATCCGAGTTTGATTGGCAAGATCCTTGAAGCTGGTCACGAGCTGGCATCCCATGGCTTTTATCACTCCAAATTTGAAACTGCACATCTTTTGTCATCTAAAGTGGCCCTGGAGGAGCTTTCAGGGCAAGAAATTAAGGGCTTTAGAATGGCCAGAATGATGTCTGTAGATGAAAATGAAATTACAAAAGCAGGTTACCTTTATAACAGCTCCATTAACCCAACCTGGTTGCCCGGCCGATACAATAATTTTTCCAAACCAAGGACATTTTATCATTCAGCAGGAACCTGGCAGTTGCCCGCCTCGGTCAGTCCGGTTCTTAGGTTCCCTCTTTTCTGGTTATCCTTTCATAATCTTCCTTTGACAACTTACCAGTGGATCGCAAAGAGGACCTACCTGAGAGATGGTTATCTGAATTTATACTTTCATCCATGGGAATTCACAGATTTGGGGGATAAGGAACGATTCGGCTTTCCCGCTTATATCAGTCGTAATTCCGGCAATAAAATGATTGAAAGAATGGATTCATTTTTGACATATTTAAAGCGAAACGATTATGAATTCAGTACCATATGGGATTTTAAACTATCAATTCAGAAGAGTTAAGCGCTAAAAATAAAAATGAAGACCACAAATTTATGGCTCAGGCATGGTTTGCCGTTTAAAAAAATTAACTATCTTTAAAAAAGCCAAATTATGTTCGTAACCATCCTAGGAATCCTGCTTTTAATATTAAGCTACCTAATTGCCTCGCAAGACTCTCCCCTTTCGAGATATTGTTTAATTATACGTATTTCAGCCCTGTTAATCGTACTCATTGGACTTACATCTTCTATGCTCAAAGTGATAGAAGCAGGACAGGTTGGAGTGAAAACGCTTTTCGGAAAAGTTAGTTCGGATGTTCTTTACAGCGGCCTGAATATTGTTAACCCGCTCAATGAAGTCACAACATTTGATGTAAAAACTCAAAATTATACCATGTCTGGTGTTAATGACGAAGGCAGTCAATCAGGAGATGATGCCATCAGGGTACTTTCGGCAGATGGTCTGGAAGTAATCATTGACCTTTCGGTACTTTTTAAGGTAAAGCCCTCAGCCGCACCTGAAATTCTTCGTACCATTGGAACAGACTATCTGGATAAAATCGTAAGACCGATTGCACGAACTGCAATCAGGGATAATGCTGTTTCTTACGACGCTGTAGCACTTTACTCCAGTAAACGGGATGAGTTCCAAAACAAAATTTTTCAAACCATAAACAAAAGTTTCATTACAAGAGGCCTTGAACTTGAACAGCTTCTTGTTCGAAATATCACCTTACCTGCATCCGTAAAAACCACGATTGAATCTAAGATCAACGCGGAACAAGATGCACAAAAAATGACCTTTGTGCTTCAAAAGGAAAGGCAAGAAGCAGAGCGTAAGCGGGTTGAGGCCCAAGGTATCGCCGACTATCAGAAGATTTTATCCACCGGCTTAAGTGACAGGCAATTACAATATGAAAGTATAAAAGCTCAAAAAGAAATTGCCCTTTCACCAAATACCAAGGTTATAATTATGGGTAACGGTAAAAACTCACCAATTATTCTGGGTGGCAATTAAGTTTAGATAGAAAATTCTTCTTAATATCTTGTTGTGATCATCGGAGCAAATTTATTTAAATCTGAACCTAAATCTAAGGCTATAATAATTCCTTAAGGATGTTTCTCTCTTTAAAAGGCATTTTAGCGTTTGTTTACAACTTCCATTTTCCTATTGCTATGCGATATTGAACCATTTATAATTAAAAAAGCCATTGCCGGGTATAGAAAAAAATATTTTTAGCTGGGATTAGCACAACACAGTTGTGAATTACAATTAAATTGCGGTTTTATCCATTTATAAAATATGGCCAATGATATCTTGTGGTTTAAAATAATCCTCTCCGATTTACATTTCACCAAAGTTTAGAATCAGGAAAGCAACTCTCAGAAGCAAATAAATACCCCAATTCTTCAAGCCAATAAAATTCAATCTTACTATTTGCAGTTAATAGTAATTCTTCTATCTTTGCAGTCCCTAATTTTAGGGCATAAAAATTAATACATTAATTAAATTTAAACAAGTGAATACGTTAAGTTACAAAACTGTCTCTGCCAATAAAGCGACCGTCAACAAAGAATGGGTAGTTGTTGACGCTCAAGGAGAGATTTTGGGGCGCTTGTCTTCTAAGATCGCCATGATCATCAGAGGGAAAAACAAGCCATCGTACACCCCACACGTAGACTGCGGAGATAATGTCATCGTTATCAATGCAGACAAAGTAAAACTCACAGGAAACAAATTATCTGATAAGCAGTATGTTTCCTACACTGGTTATCCTGGTGGGCAGAAATTTATTTCTCCAAAAGAGTTAATGGCGAAGCATCCTACCCGTGTGGTAGAGAAAGCTATACGTGGAATGTTACCTAAAAACAGTTTGGGCCGTGCATTGTACAAAAACCTGTTCGTTTATGCAGGTTCAGAGCATCCGCATGCAGCACAAAATCCAAGAACCATTAAACCGTAATTAAGAGAAATGTCAACTACAAATACTTCAGGAAGAAGAAAAACCGCAGTTGCGCGCATTTATCTAACAGATGGAAGCGGCAACATTACCGTAAACGGTAAAGATTACAAAGAATATTTTCCAACACTGCCATTACAATATATCGTTATGCAATCTGCCGAAGTTTCTGAAACAATCGGAAAATTTGATGTTGCTGTAAACGTTGCAGGCGGTGGCGTTAAGGGACAGGCAGAAGCCGTTCGTTTAGCAATTGCCAAAGCAATTGTAGAGCTGGATCCGGAGAAAAAATCTGTATTGAGAGCAAAAGGCATTATGACCCGCGACGACCGTATGGTAGAGCGTAAAAAACCAGGTCGTAAGAAAGCCCGTAAGAAATTTCAATTTAGTAAACGTTAATCTCAGGAGGATCAGACAATGGCAAGAACAACATATCAGGATTTATTGGATGCAGGTGTACATTTTGGTCACCTTACCCGTAAATGGGATCCGAAAATGGCACCGTATATTTTTATGGAGCGAAACGGCATCCACATTATAGATTTAAATAAAACTTTAACAAAATTAGAAGAAGCCGCGGCTGCAATTAAGCAGATTGTAAAATCCGGACGCAAGATCTTATTTGTTTCTACCAAGAAGCAAGCAAAAGATATCGTTGCTGAGCAAGCTCGTTCTGTTAACATGCCTTATGTAACCGAGCGTTGGTTAGGTGGTATGCTGACTAACTTTGCCACGGTTCGTAAATCAATCAAAAAGATGTCTAACATCGACAAGATGACTAAAGACGGTACTTTTGATGTATTATCGAAAAAGGAAAAGTTAATGATTCAGCGTGAGCGTGTCAAGTTGGAGGCACTTCTTGGAGGTATCGCCGATTTGAATCGACTACCGGCTGCATTATTTATCATTGATGTCAAAAAAGAGCATATTTCTGTTGCTGAAGCGATGAAATTAAACATCCCAACTTTTGCAATGGTTGACACTAATTCTGACCCTTCAAATATCGACTTTCCTATCCCAGCTAATGATGACGCAACCAAATCAATAACCTTAATCACAGAGGTAATCATGAAAGCAATTCATGAAGGATTGGACGAGCGTAAGCGCGAGAAAGAGGAAGAGGCTGACAAAGAAGCAGCAGCTACTAAAGCAAAGGTTGACACTGAAGGTGTAGCTAAGGATGAAGCAGCAAGTCCGGCGAAGCGCACTCGTAAGTCAAGCAGCGCTGAAGCCGTTGCGGTTGAAGTAGAGCCTGAAGCTAAAAGCGAAGAGTAGTCCAGGATTCAGTCCCTGTTTCATTCAGGGAATCCCCGCTTTGGCCTGCCTACCGCAGTCAGGTGGGAATGATAATAAATTCAGTTTTAAAAAATTACAGGATCACACACGTTGTGGTTCTGTATTAAATAAAGAAAATAACATGTCTACAGTACAAATTACTGCCGCAGATGTAAATAAATTACGCCAGCAAACCGGAGCGGGTATGATGGATTGCAAGAAAGCTTTGACAGAAGCTAATGGAGATTTTGAAGCCGCAATAGACTATCTACGCAAAAAAGGTGCAAAAGTCGCCGCCAGTCGTCAAGATCGTGAATCGAATGAAGGAGTTGTTATTGCAAAAACTACTGCCGACGGGAAACGTGGAGTAATTGTTGAATTCAACTGTGAAACTGATTTTGTTGCGAAAAACGCTGATTTTGTTGCCTTTGCAAATAGTATTGCTGATTTAGCAATTGCAAAAAATCCTTCTTCACTGGAACAGCTCCTGGATCTTGAACCAAATGGCGAGAAATTAGCCGATAGTATCATTTCACAAATAGGAAAGATTGGTGAGAAGGTGGGTGTTTCTAAATTTGAGTCAGTTACAGGTGAAAAGGTGATTGCCTACATTCATGGAAACTACCGACTTGGAGTATTAGTGGCATTGAGCTCTAACCCTTCAAATGCTGATGAAGTTGGCAAAGATGTAGCCATGCAAATTGCTGCCATGAACCCCGTTGCAATAGATAAGGGTGATGTGGATTCAAAAATTATTGAGAGGGAATTGGAGATTGCTAAAGACGTAATCCGCGCAGAAGGTAAGCCTGAAGAAATGGTTGAGAAAATTGCGGCAGGCAAGCTGAATAAATTCTATAAAGATTCTACCTTATTAAATCAGGAATTCGTTAAGGACTCTTCAAAAACCGTGGCTCAGTTTTTAAATGATGTAGAGAAAGGCCTTACCGTTACTGCATTCAAACGGGTTCAGTTAGGAGCTTAATATTCTGATCCTCTCCAATTTGGAGGGGATTTTTTTTGCTTTTAGTTTTTAGGATATGAATCAAGCACTTATTAATGCCAGTATTTTTACCGGAGAAGAAAGACTGGAAAATAAAGCACTTTTAATAAGTAATCAAAAAATCCATTCGATAGTTGATCCTAAACAGGTTCCTTCCGGTTTCAAAATAACAGATCTCAAGAATCTGATTATTGCACCCGCTCTCATTGATCTTCAAATTTATGGCAGTGGTGGGAAATTATTTGGTGCATTGCCAAGTGAGGATGCTTTGGAACAAATGGAAAATGATCTCCTCGCTCAAGGTACAACCGGATTCTTCGCCACGGTTGCAACCAATAGTGATGCCGTAGTAATGAAGGCTATTGATGCAGCTAATACTTATCGAAAAAGAGCAACCGGGAATTTTCTAGGTCTTCATCTTGAAGGACCCTTTCTAAATGTAAAGCGAAGAGGTGCCCACCCTGAGAAATACATCAAAAAAGGAGTTCTTGCCGAGCTGAAAAGTTGGGTTGAACGCGCAGAGGGGGAATTAAAAATGATGACCATTGCACCCGAACTTCAAGATCAGGATTTGATTGATTTCCTCCATGCAAACAATATCATTGTTTCTGCCGGTCATAGTGATGCGACCTACGAGCAAGCTTTATCTTTTTTAAATGATTCGGTACTGGCTGCTACTCATCTGTATAATGCTATGCCGCCAATCCATCATCGGACAGCCGGACTCGTACCTGCAATTTTTAAACGAAAACCTTATACCAGTATAGTGGCAGACGGTGTTCATGTAAGTTTTCCAATGATTGAGCTGGCTAAACGGGAACTGGCTGATCGATTATTTCTCATTACAGACGCAGTTACTCCAACTAATGAGGGTATTTATCAACATCAATTTAAAGGCGACCGCTTTACCATGCCAGATGGAACACTTTCCGGATCATGTCTCACGATGCTCCGGGCGGTTCAAAATTGTGTTCAAAAGGTCGGTATACCTCTTGATGAATCCTTGAGGATGGCTTCCACCTATCCAGCCCAGTTAATAGGAGAGATGAGAAGGGGTGTGTTTAAGGAAGGGAATCGGGCTGATGTCATTGTAATAGACGAGAACTTTAATCATCATAGCACCTATTTTTCAGGCAAGCTCAACTAAAATATTTTAATAACTTTAAAAAATTTATATCCATGAATTACAAACGTATCCTGTTGAAATTAAGTGGTGAGGCATTGATGGGTGAAAAACAATACGGTATTGATATTGACCGGGTTGCCCAATATGCCAAGGACATTCACGACGTACACGCAAGGGGGATAGAGATTGCACTGGTAATCGGAGGCGGTAATATTTATAGAGGCCTCAGCGCTGAAAAAGCTGGCATGGATCGTGTGCAAGCTGATTATATGGGGATGCTTGCAACAGTAATCAATAGCATGGCATTACAAGACGCTTTGGAAAAAACCGGAGTAAAAACACGCTTACTCACTGCGATAAAAATGGAACAAATTTGCGAACCATTTATTCGTCGTCGGGCGGTACGTCATCTGGAAAAGGGAAGAATTGTCATTTTTGGTGCAGGTACGGGAAATCCATATTTTACAACGGATACTGCGGCCTCTTTGAGAGCTGTTGAAATCAATGCAGATGTTGTGATGAAAGGCACACGTGTAGATGGGATTTACACGGCTGATCCCTTAAAAGAGCCGAATGCCACCCGGTTTGATCAAATAACATTCGATGAAGTTTATAAAAAGAATTTAAACGTAATGGATATGACGGCGTTTACCTTGTGTCAAGAGAATAATCTTCCGATTATCGTTTTTGATATGAATAAACCGGGAAATTTAATGCGTTTGGTTGACGGTGAACCAATAGGAACATTAGTAAAAGGTTAAGAAATCAGAAATTGGCTAATGCTTAATTTTCTGAAAATAAAAGAATTAGGTTTAATTTTAAAGATCGAACAGGAATATTATGAACGAGCTAATTAAGAAACAACTGGATGATGCGAAGGCTCATATGGAAAAAGCCATTGAATTTTGTGATAATGAACTGGTAAAAATTCGTGCCGGTAAAGCGATGCCTTCAATGCTTGACGGAATATTTGTAGACTATTATGGAACTCCAACTGCTTTAAATCAGATTGGTACGGTAAATACTCCTGATGCGCGTACCTTAGTCGTGCAGCCTTGGGAAAAAACAATGCTTGTCCCAATAGAAAGAGCAATAATGGAGGCAAATATAGGACTGAATCCTCAGAATGACGGAGCGGTTATTCGTTTAAATGTTCCACCTTTAACAGAAGAAAGGCGTAGAGATTTAGTTAAAAAAGTAAAGGAAGAGGCTGAAAAGGGACGCATCGCAGTTAGAAATATTCGTAAGGATGCGAATGAAAAAATCAAACGATCTAAATCGGAAGGGGTATCTGATGATGAGATTAAAACAGGTGAAGGGGATGTTCAAAAATTGACGGACTCATGTATCAATAGAATTGACCGTTTAATGGATGCTAAAGAAAAAGATATAATGACTGTCTAGAAAGTATAAAAATTGTATTATGGAAGGGAATCCTGCATGTGCAAGATTCCTTTTTTAATTTTGACACCAAATGAGATTGTTAGCAGACTACTTAAAGAATTATAAGGCACTGATTATTTTGGCACTGCTTTTGGCAGGTATTAACCAAATTTTCTCTCTGCTAGATTCATGGATTTTTAGAAAGATTATTGATACCTATGTAACCCGATATCAGGAATACACCACTGAAGAGTTTTTCAAAGGAGCAGGATTATTAATTATAGCAGCCATGGGGGTGGCAATGGTTTCCCGAATTGCTAAAAACTTTCAGGATTATTATGTCAATGTGATTACCCAGCGACTTGGAGCAAAAATTTATTCAGATGGTTTGGCTCATTCCCTCGAATTGCCATATTCAGTATTTGAAGATCAGCGTAGTGGGGAAACCTTGGGAGTTCTTCAAAAAAGTTAGAACTGATACGGAAAAATTAATTATCGCACTCATCAATATCGTGTTTACTTCGCTGGTGGGAGTAACATTTGTTTTTATTTATGCCATTAATATTCACTGGTCTATAGCCTTGGTTTATATCTCAGTGATTCCAGTATTAGGAGTAATTAGCTCAGTTTTGAGTAAAAAAATAAAAATTGTCCAGAAGACTATTGTCAGTGAAACCACAGCTTTGGCCGGATCTACTACCGAATCCCTTCGAAATATTGAGTTAGTAAAAAGTCTTGGCTTATCGGGTCAGGAAATAAAACGATTAAATGCCACTACGGATAAAATCTTAAAGCTTGAACTGAAGAAAGTAAAGTATGTCCGCAGTCTTAGTTTTATTCAAGGTACTTTGGTAAACTTACTTAGAAACATGATACTCCTGCTGATGCTTTACTTGATATTCGCGGGCAAAATCAGTGTTGGCGAGTTTTTCTCACTTTTTATTTATTCCTTCTTTATTTTTGGACCATTACAAGAGCTGGGCAATATCATCAATATTTATCGGGAGACCGAAGTATCTCTGGATAATTTTAAAGGGATACTGAATAGACCTAAGGAAAAAAAACCATTAAAACCTGCTGTTTTAGGTAGAATTGTCAGTCTGAAATTTAATTCAGTAAGCTTTAAACATCAATCTGCAAATCGTTACGCATTAGAAAATATTTCGTTTGAAACCCAAATGGGAGAGACCATCGCTTTTGTTGGCCCATCAGGCTCAGGAAAGACAACTCTGGTAAAACTTCTGGTTGGTTTATATCATCCTCAGGCGGGCCAGGTACTTTATAATGATATCCCCGGAACTGAAATCGATTTGGATGAATTGCGTGAAAAAATTGGATTTGTTACTCAAGATACACAACTTTTCTCAGGGACTATCCGGGAAAATCTGCTGTTTGTTCGTCCTGATGCCAGTGATGAGGATTGTATGAGGGTACTTCAAAAAGCGGCTTGTCAGAATTTGCTTGCCCGTGCTGATAAGGGTTTGGATACCTTGATAGGTGAAGGAGGTGTAAAAGTATCCGGTGGCGAAAAACAACGCTTATCCATTGCCAGAGCCTTGTTAAGGAAGCCAAATATCCTAGTCTTTGATGAGGCAACTTCTTCTTTGGATTCAATCACTGAAGAAGAGATTACAGAGACTATTCGTGATGTTTCAGTAATTCAAGACCATATTACTATACTAATAGCACACCGCCTTTCAACCATAATGCATGCGGATAAAATTTTTGTGTTGGAAAAAGGTCATATCATTGAATCAGGAAAACATGATCAGCTCCTTTCCGAGAAAGGCCTATATTACGCAATGTGGAGACAGCAGATTGGTGAGAAGCATGCCTTAGAAGGATAAGTTTTTAATTCAAACATGCTTCGTAAACTTGGTTATTTCTAAACTCCTTGGTTATTCAAATTTTTTAGATTTCAATGATTGGTTTAGTGCCTTTTATTGTATATTAGATATATAGTCTATCCTTTATAGGCTATAAAGCAGAATAGGATATGATTAGCCTGACCAGTCTACTTTTTATCGGAAATATCTTCCGCTTTCTTTTCGGAATTCTGTGGGCCATTCTAATTATTTATACGCTTTTGGATCTATTTAAGAGTGATAAGCCTACCAATACAAAGTTGTTGTGGCTTATTGTTATCCTGATTGCACCAGTTTTTGGCTCTATTGTTTACATTGTTTTAGGCAAAACTAATAGAATTTAATGATCATTAATTTGCCTTAATCCCAAAGGAACGAGTTTTCTGGTTTTTAGATAGGTTAAGAAGACTATAAGTAAGGTCATGGAACCTCCGAAAAGTACAGACGGTATTGTTCCCATTATTTTTGCGGTGGCGCCCGATTCAAAAGCACCAATTTCATTTGATGAATTGATAAACATACCGTTAACCGCCGAAACTCTTCCGCGCATTTCTTGGGGAGTCAGCAGTTGCAAAAGTGTCGATCGGATTATGACGCTGACGCTATCAAATGCTCCTTCGAAAAAAAGACAAATTAAGGACAAATAAAAATTGCGCGACAGACCAAAGCAAATTATGGAGATACCGAAACCGGCAACTGCCAAAAGTAAGTTTCTCCAGGGCTTGTTCATTGGGGGATATTTGGCCATAATAAACATGGTAATTACTGCGCCGACTGCCGGTGCAGCTCGCATAAATCCCAGGCCTTCTGACCCCACTTGTAATATATCATGCGCGAATATTGGCATCAAGGCAACCGCACCTCCAAAAAATACGGAGAACATATCCAGACTTAAGGCACCTAAAATCATTTTATTGTTAAACACAAATTTTATACCCTCTGATAGGCTTTTAAATATATTTTCTCTGGGCACAAATTGAGGCGGGTAATTTTTAACAAAAAACAGAATACATACCAATGCCATGGCCAATAAACTAACAATCACAACGAAGCAGGCTGTAATCCCACTGAATGCATACAATAGACCACCAACTGCCGGACCTATAATGGAAGCTACCTGCCAAATTCCACTGTTCCAAGTTGATGAATTGGTATAATGTTCCCTCGGGATTATTTGGGCCATTAATGTAAAAGCGGTAGGTGAGTAAAAACCTCTGGCGAGACCTACAAAAAAAATCATCAGATACATGATTAGAATTACCGGTCCTTGTCCAAGATAATTTAATCCTTCGGCACTAGAAACAATCCCCAAAACCAAACTTGAGAATAACATGGCCAGAATAATCCAGATCATTAACTTTTTCTTGTCTGATTTATCCGCTATGTAGCCTCCATACAAGGTCACAGTGATCGAAGGAATAGCCTCTGCAAGCCCAATAAGGCCTAATGAAAGTGGATCTTTTGTTAGTTGATAAATATGCCATCCCACTACTACAGCTTGAACCTGATAAGCGAAAGTAAATAAAAACCGCATAGCCAAATAAGAGCGGAATTCCGGAAACCGCATGGCAATGTAAGGGTCCTTCATAGCCTCCTCAGGCTTAGTATCAGTCATTTTATTAATTCTTTAAGAGATTTTGTCCCAACTGATTCCATCTGTTTTCTGTTCAAAAAATTGTCTTAAGGGAAGGTTGGTCTCACTTTTTAATTCAGGGTCATCTTCAAGTAATTGTTTTACGGTTTCTCGTGCTTCAATCAAAAGTTTTTGATCGAATGAAAGATTGGCAAGTTTCAGATCGAGTACCCCACTTTGCTGTGTTCCTTCGATATTACCCGGCCCCCTGAGTTGAAGATCTATCTCTGCAATTTCAAACCCATCATTTGTTTTAACCATCGTTTCCAATCTGGTTCTTGCATCTGTACTTAATTTATTCCCGGACATCAGAACACAAAATGATTGTTCTGCACCCCTGCCAACCCGTCCGCGTAATTGATGCAATTGTGATAATCCAAATCTTTCGGCATTTTCAATAATCATGACACTAGCATTAGGGACATTAACACCAACTTCAATAACAGTAGTGGCTACCATGATTTGTGTTTCTCCCCTAACAAAGCGCTGCATCTCTGATGCCTTTTGTTTTGCCCCAAGTTTTCCATGAACAATACTTACCTGATATTCAGGCATTGGAAATTCATCAATTATAGCCTCAATACCGGCTTCGAGGTATAAAAGATCAAGTTTCTCACTCTCTTTAATCAAGGGGTAAACAATGTAAATTTGTCGTCCTTTAGCAATTTCTTCCCGCATGAAGCCAAACATTCTTAAACGTTGGCTATGGTATAAATGAACAGTCTTAATTGGTTTTCTTCCTTCAGGGAGCTCATTAATTATGGAAACATCAAGATCTCCATATAAAGTCATGGCTAAGGTACGGGGAATAGGAGTTGCAGTCATCACTAAAACATGTGGTGGAATCACATTTTTACGCCATAATTTAGCACGTTGTTCTACTCCAAAACGATGCTGTTCATCAATCACAACCAAACCAAGATTTTTAAACTTAACCGAATCTTCTATTAAAGCATGCGTTCCTACCAGTATATCAAGTTTGCCATTTTCCAAGCGTTCGTGAAGGCTGAGTCTTGCCTTTTTTAAAGTTGATCCTGTCAATAATTCAACACTGACAAAATCATCCCCCAGCAAATCTTTAATTGACAAATAATGTTGTTGTGCTAAAATTTCTGTCGGGGCCATGATGCAGGCCTGATAGCCGTTATCAATGGCCAAAAGCATAATCATTAGCGCGACCACAGTCTTTCCACTACCCACGTCACCTTGAAGCAGACGGTTCATTTGTATTCCTCCTTGCGTATCCTTTCTAATCTCTTTAATGACACGTTTTTGAGCATCAGTTAATGAAAAAGGTAATTTCTTTGCGAAAAATGTATTGAAATTGTCACCAACTTTATTAAAGATAGCTCCTTTGTATTTTTGGGTTCGAATTACTTTTGTCCGCAAGAGTTTTAATTGAATAAAGAATAACTCCTCAAACTTTATACGGATTTCTGCAGCCTTTAGTAATTCAACATTTTCAGGAAAATGAATATGATATAATGCTTTTTGTAAGCTAATCAAATTGTGTTTTTGTAAAATATAATTAGGTATTGTTTCCTCTATTGACCTGATTACCATGTCAATAAGTGTAGCCTGGGCTCTTTGCAGTCCTTTACTATCAAGGTTGAATTGCTTTAATTTTTCAGTTGAGCTATAAACGGGCTGTAAACTAAGATTTCCCTTATTAACTACATTTGGTTGATATGGTTCCAGTTCAGGATGTGAAATTGAAAAATGTCCGTTAAAAATTACCGGCTTCCCAAAAACAATAAATACCGAACCTGCCTGAATATTTTTGTCAATCCATCGGATACTTTGAAACCATACCAGTTCCATGCTTCCGGTTTCATCCTTAAATCGGGCTATTAGTCTTTTTGTGGATTTATCGCCCAGAATCTCTTTAGATACAACTCTGCCAAGTATTTGTACTGATGGTAAATCGGGGTTTAACTCACTTATTTTATAAAAGCGGGTTCTGTCAATGTATCGGAAAGGGTAGTGTTGTAATAGATCCTCATAGGTATAAATGCCAAGATCTTTCTTCAGAATCTCAGCACGCTGAGAACCTATACCTTTTAAATACTCTATCTGAGTTTTTAAGATCTGTTCAGCCAATTCTTTCAGGGAGTAATTCCCGGCTGCTCAGGATCCGGGATTTTAAAAAATATTTCTTTGACAGTATTCCAGTTAAAAACAATAACAGCCAATAAAAGTAGTGAGTATGCATACAACTGTTGCAGTGTAATACTTTCGTGAAAGTAGAAAAATGCTACTGCAAAAGCAACAATCGGATTGAGATAAATGATTATTCCTAAAGTGGAGGAAGGCATCCCGATTAAAGCGTAAAGGCTCAGGTATAGTGGGATAATGGTAAAAAATATTGAAATAATTAAGATATCTACCCAGAAATAGGTATCATTTGGCAAGCTTTTAAAATGATAGAGATAAAAGGGTAGGATTAAAATACCTGAAATGAGGAGTTGTATACCCAGCAGATTAAATTTATCCAACTTGTTTATCACTTTTTGGACAATTAGGAAAAAACTGTAGAGCGATGCTACAAAAATAGACCATAATACTTCTCTGAATGAACCTTGGGCTAAGATTATAATACTCAATGAGGCCATGCCAAGGGATATCAGTTTGAACAGGCTTAATTTTTCTTTTAGAACCATAAAACCGGCAAAAGCTGTAATTAGTGGACAAACCATATACGCAAAAGCTGCTGATTTTAAGTTGATATTATTTACAACATAGATATAGGTAAACCAATTTCCACTGATCAATAAGCCAGACAACAGGCAAAGAATGATCATCTTTTTTCTTCTGTTCAAATCCAAGGAATTGAAGTAATTCCAGTCGGATTTAAACTGTTTCACACGGAATAAAAAAATATAAGTCCAGGTAAAAATCAGGGATGTAAATATTCTGTAATATAAAATTTGATCAGATGGGTAGTACTGTATTTTACGAAGTGGAATAGAAAAAAAACCCCAAATTACTACAGAGGCGAATGCTGCCAAATAATATTTTAAGTGTCCGGTTTTCAATATCAGGACTTAATGGCGATCATGGATATCTCAACATGTACATTTTTAGGTAAGCCTTTGACAGCGACAGTCTCACGTGCAGGAAAATCTGATTTAAAATATGAACCATAAACCTCATTTACCTCATTAAAATGGCTCATATCGCTTAAAAAAATAGTGCTCTTAACCACATGCTCAAATAAAAAGCCAGCTTTGTTTAATAAGGAATTTAAATTCTTCATTACCTGCTCAGCTTCCTCACGTACACCTCCATTAACCCGCTCATTAGTTATTGGATCTATTGGAATTTGTCCGGAAAGAAATAACATATTACCGGTCAGTACGGCCTGACTATAGGGCCCAATCGGTGCAGGAGCATCCTCAGTGTAAATTATTGATTTCATTGTTTTTGTTTCAATCTGATCTGAATGGAGTAAGGCAAAGAAAATTAAGGATTAACAACTATCAGAATACGTACCATTCAAGCAGTTTGTATAGTATTCCTGTCAAAAATAACAGGATAGCTATCGTATTGATTATATGCATTACCTTCAAGTTGAAGCTTGTCGGTCGGTTAGGGTCGCGTTTTCTAAAAAAATACATAATCAAAAATATTAAATAAAAAAAAGAGTTCTGCAGCGCAGAACTCTTTTTACAATATGCTTATATACAATATTGTTTATTGTTGTTTAATCTCAACACGACGATTTTGGGAACGTCCTGCTTCAGTTGCGTTAGAAGCAACCGGGCGGCTTTCACCGTAAGCAGTAGTTGCAATTCGGTTTGCTGCAATACCAGCATTAACAAGGTAAGTCTTAACCGAATTAGCTCTGTCTCTGGATAAAGTCATGTTGTATTCTTCAGTACCTTCAGCAGAAGCGTGTCCATCAAGTTGAACTACGGCAGAAGAGTTTGCTTTTAAAGAAGAGGCTAAACCATCTAGGATAGAATAAGCAGAAGTTCTTAATACTGAAGAGTTGAATTCAAACTGAATTGGAACCACAGGACCAGATGCTGCAATCTCCGGACATCCATTTAATCTTGCAATACCTTTAACAGTAGGACAAGCATCTTTTGAATCAGGAATTCCATCTGCATCAACATCAAGAGGACAACCTGAACCATCAACTTTAATACCAGCTTCAGTGTTAGGACATTTGTCTAATTTATCAGCAACTCCGTCGCCATCTGAATCTTTTAACAAATCAGCAGCTTCAAGTGCACTAACCCGTCCTTTTAGTGCCTCAACTTCTTGACGTAATGTTGGATCTTTTAATTCATCATACATCAAAGCCAATGGATTAACCCAATCTAAGTTTGGTTTAGCAGCAGAACCTAAAGAGAACTCCAAACCTGCTGAACTGTAAGACCATTTATCTTTTGTAAAGCCTTTTCCTTTGGTACCATCTAAATTATCACCATTTAAGAAATTCATGGTGTATCCAAGATCGAAGTTAACGCGATCTGAAACTTTAAATTTGATGCTTCCACCAACCGGAACATACACTTCACGAATGTTGTTACGATCTTTATCCGGGCCATAAGATCCTTTAGGAGGAGTTGAGTTAGGATTAATTTCTTTCCAGTTATAAGCAGCCATACCAAAACCGGCTTTTAAATTAAAGTTTACGGCGTTTTCTCTCTTAAGGAAATCAACAGAACCTACATTAGCAACACCGGTAATATCTAAAGCATTGCTGATTCGGGTGATTCCGTCAGTGCGAGGACCTAGACCCAAGTTAACGGTTGCACCATCATTATCATAGCTTAATTGTCCACCATGATAAGCTACTTGCAAACCGAATATATGGTCTACTTGCTTTCTTAAAGAAAATCCATAGCCTAAAGATGGGCTCCAGTTGGTAAAGTCATTAGATCCCCCAACGGCAACTACCGGGGCTAATACGCCGGCGTTAATGCCCAGACTCCAGGTTCTATACTGTCCTCGACCGCCAAATACCTTGGCAGAGGAGCTAGCAGCATTTTGCGCAAAGGAAGTCTCTATGAGGCCTAGGGCTGCTACTATTGAAAACACAAGTGCTTTCTTTAATGTAGAATAATTCATAATCATTTTTTTAAAGGTTAACAAATTTCGTTCGTGTAATTTACACAAAAATAGTCATAAGTTTGACTTGTGCAAATAATCAAACGCAGTTCTAATCATTTTATTTGTCAAAAAACAATCAAAAGCCGCTTTTTTCTGTACTAAAATAATCACTTTATTATGAAATACACATTAATTAACAAAAAACTATTTGAGAATAATCGACAAAAGTTTACGGAAAAGTTGTCTCCGAACTCAATGGCTATTTTTCAATCAAATGACGAATTTCCCCGAAGTGGTGATCAAACCCAGGTTTTTAAACAGAATGCCGATCTATTCTACCTGAGCGGAATAGACCAGGAACAAACTATTTTACTTTTGTTTCCGGACTGCCCCAATCCTTTGTACAAGGAGGTTCTTTTTATAAGGCAAACAAACGATCATATTGCGGTTTGGGAAGGACATAAGCTTACCATTCAGGAAGCAATAAAGGTCTCAGGAATAAAGGCTATTTACTGGCTAGATGAGTTTTGGAATATTTTGCCGACCATAATAAATTACGCAACTTGTATCTATTTAAATACCAATGAAAATGATCGTTATACTCACCAGGTACCTTATCGGGATATCCGGTTTATTGAAAAGATAAAAAATCTATATCCCTTACATCAATACAAGAGGGCTGCTTTAATCATGCGTGATTTGCGACCCGTAAAATCAGAAATTGAAATTGAGTTAATCAAAAAGGCATGTGAAATTACCCGTGATGCTTTCCTAAGAGTTCTGAAGTTCATTAAACCAGGGGTAGCAGAATATGAAATTGAAGCTGAGATTATCCATGAATTTATTAGACAGAGAGCAAGTGGACATGCATATAACCCGATTATAGCTTCAGGCAAAAACGCCAATATTCTACACTACAATGATAATAACCAGCTCTGTAAAAATGGGGATGTAATATTATTCGACTTTGGTGCGGAATATGCCAATTACAATGCCGATCTGAGTCGTTCTGTACCTGTGAACGGACGTTTTAACAAGCGCCAGAAGGATGTTTACAATGCTGTACTACGAATAATGAGAGCAGCAAGAAAAATGCTAGTCAGCGGAGCTATCTGGAATGAGTACCATGCCGAGGTTGGCAAAATTGTTGAAAATGAACTAGTAGCCCTCAAATTACTGGATAAGCACGATATTGCCAAGCAAGATCCGAAGGCCCCGTTGTATAAAAAGTATTTTATACATGGCACATCCCATCACCTTGGGTTGGATGTACACGATTTTGCAAGCCGATACAAACCCTTTGAATCCGGAAATATCCTCACTTGCGAGCCGGGAATCTACATTCCGGAGGAAGGTTTAGGTATCCGTCTGGAAAATAATATTCTTATTGTGGACAACACAAACATCGACTTGATGGAGGATATTCCAATCGAAGCAGAGGAGATAGAAGAAATTATGAATTCTTAAAGCTTTGCTGATAATTATCAATGAACTGATAGAGATTAAAATTCGGGTTTGAGCAGGCCTGTTCCAGAGTCTTATGAAGATGAATTTTATCAAAACTTTTCATTTTTTGATTTTGAATCAGCTTCCAGGCCTTTTCTGTGAGTAAATAGGATCGTTTAGAATTTTCCTTGTATGCTTGTTCCCCTAATGCTTTAATCAGGTTTTCAATACCTATGGATTGATCGGCTTTGGTATTGATAACAGGTATGGGTACAGACCTCAGATGAACAAGTTTTTTGAGATTGTTGGTAAAGCGCTCTGCTCCATCCCTTTCGGATTTATTGACAACAAAAATATCTGCAATCTCCATCAAACCCGATTTCATAGTTTGGATTTCATCTCCAGATTCGGGTACAAGCACCACCACACTGATATCTGCAAGTCCGGCAATTTCAACTTCCGACTGACCTACACCGACAGTTTCAACTAAAATATAATCGAAACCCGCATTTTTCAGAACGTCACACATCTCGATCGTTTTTCCTGATAAGCCTCCTAGAGAACCTCTGGTTGCAAGTGATCGGATATAAACGTTTGCTTTATTAAACTGCTCAGCCATTCTGATGCGATCGCCTAAAAGCGAGCCCATATTGAATGGAGAAGTAGGATCAATGGCAAGTACCGCAACATACTTCCCCGACACACTCAAAGCATTAATTATTGAATTTACCAAAGTACTTTTACCCGCACCCGGGGGGCCGGTAATTCCAATAACAGGTGTATCCTTTGGAATGAGCCTTCTTAACAATTCCTCAGAACCAGTTAAATCATTTTCTACAATGGTTAATTCTCTGGCTAAAAGTTTGAAGTCTTTATGCAATATGGAATTATTGGGCTTGTTTGATTGCATCTCACAAAGTAAATGGTTTTAATTTCATTTTACAATTCAGGTACTATCAGTAAAAGAGTCTACTTTTACTAACTTTGAACAATTTGCATCCTAATAAACAGAAAACTCTTACTGACAAGTAAAACAAATAAATAAGGTGAAAGTTACAGGTTTTTCATTCATTCGTAATGCTATTGATAATGACTATCCTGTTGTTCAGGCTATTCTTTCAATTTTGCCCATTTGTGATGAATTTGTTATTGCATTAGGAGATTGCACCGATCATACCTTAGAACTCATTGAAGGTATTTCCTCTCCCAAAATAAGAATTATTCGTACGATTTGGGATGAAAGTATTCGCGAGGGGGGAAAAACCTTTGCACAGGAAACGGATAAGGCCTATGCGGCAATTTCAAAAGATACGGATTGGGCGTTTTACATCCAGGGTGATGAATGCGTACATGAAAATTATCTTCCTGTGATAAAAAGGGCGATGGAAGAAAATCTGGAAAAGAAAAATGTCGAGGGCTTATTGTTTAAATACCTGCATTTTTATGGTTCCTATGACTATATAGCCTCCTCCAGACGATGGTACAGGAATGAAGTCAGGGTGTTAAAATTCGATTCAAAGGTCCATTCTTATCGGGATGCTCAGGGCTTCAGAAAGGATGGAAAGAAATTAAAGGTTAAGCCGATCGATGCCTATATTTATCATTATGGATGGGTCCAACCCCCATCAGGTTTAGGAAATAAGGTTCGTAATTTCAATAAATTCTATTATGAAGAATCCTGGATTGAGCAACATCATCCTGAAAGTATAGAATTTGATTATGGCAACGCCGACCGCCTCATCAGGTTTGAGGGCACCCATCCCAAAGTCATGCAAAAGCGAATTGAGGTCAGTAATTGGAAATTTCTGGTAGATCCAACACTTCTGAAAAAAAAGATGAGTATTAGACGCAGGATATTACAAAAAATAGAAGATTTATGGCAATGGAGAATCGGAGAATATAAAAATTATAAAATTATTGAATGACTAGCAGGTCACATTTCCGAAAAAGTATATCTGTTGTTATACCAAATTATAACGGTCAACATTTACTGGAGCGAAACCTCCCCTCTGTCTATGAGGCTCTCAAAAATACACAATCTGATTTTGAGGTAATTATTGTGGATGATTGTTCAATAGACAAATCTGTGGACTTTATCAGAACGCATTATTCCATGGTAAAGTTAATCCTGAATGATAAGAATCAGGGCTTTTCATCCAGTTGCAACAAAGGGATTGCCAAAGCTGAAAAGGATCTGATATTATTACTCAATACAGACATTGAGTTGAACAAGACTTATTTTGAAAATCAATTTAAGTATTTTGATCTTCCCGATACTTTTGGTGTCATGAGCAAAATTATTGGTGCAAAAACCGGTGAAATTCAAGATACGGCCAGGTTATTAAAGTACTCCGGTTTTAAAATTAAGGGGAATAATTTTTACTACTTGAGAGATGAGAGTTTTTTCACTCCCACTGCTTATCTATCAGGGGCAAATGCTTTGATTGACGCCAAAAAACTGAAGGAAATCGGTGGTTTTGACGAAATTTTTTCACCATTTTATTGCGAAGATTTTGATTTGGGCTTAAGAGCGTGGCGCTTAGGCTGGAAATGTTACTATGATCCGAAATCTTATTGTATTCACGATCATTCATCTACCACAAAAAATTATCGCACACGCAATTGGGTAAAGTCCATTTTCTTTAGAAATAGACTTTTTGTTCATGCCATCCACTTAAGTAAGCCCAGGTTTATCCTTTGGTTCGTGCAAATTATCTTATTCGATCTGCTATTTATCTGGATAGGTTTGAAATTTTACTACTACCGAAGTTTTTGCATGTTTATTAGTCATCTTCAATCCTTGACCATTTCACGAAAAAAATTAAAAGATTTAATGGCCAGGCATAATAGTACCAAAAGTATTGATGATGTTATCTACGAAATGAATAAAATGATTGCCGGTCAGTCTGTCATTTTTAGAAGAGATTAGAGATCTTTCAAATTGATTAACTTTGTTTTAGAAATCTCTTTATGAAAACCTTTTTTCGGCTTTTTACTTTTGCTTCCCCTGTACTGAAGTTTGCAGTTCCCTTCTTTTTCACGTCGGTATTAGGAATTATCTTCGGACTTTTAAATTTCACCTTACTGATCCCCGTTTTTGAACTCTTATTCAATCAGTCGGAAGGAAATGAACCAAAACCGTTGTTGACTGCCCCTGTTTTGGAATTTAGTCTGAACTATTTCAAAGCTCTTTTTTATTATTATTTTGATGGTCTCATCCATAGTTCAGGTAAAATTGGAGCCTTAAAAATGGTCAGCTTTGCCATTGTCATCTCGGTTATCCTGAGCAATTTGTTCAAATATTTGTCGGCCAGAGTTATTGAAAACTTCAGATTAATGATTGTTACCCGGATAAGGAGTAGTATTTTCAGAAAACTTACCAATATTGATATTCAATACTTCAGTGGACAACGTAAAGGAGATCTTATTTCAAGGTTTATGACGGATGTTGTCACTATTCAGGATTCAATCATACGATCTTTACAAGTTATTCTTCGCGAGCCGATCGCAATCTTATTGAATTTTGCTGTTCTGTTCACCATTTCTGTGAAACTGACATTTTTTGCCCTGATTCTTATACCTGTCTCCGGCCTGCTGATATCATTGATTGTTAAGCGATTGAAAAAGCATGCTACTGCTGCACAGGAATCATTAGGGATATTAGTTTCCAGTATAGACGAAGGACTAAATGGGGTTAAAATCATTAAATCATTCAATGCTGAACACTATATTCAGGAGAAATTCAATGGTGTCAACATGTGGACAAGCAAAATTCATCGAAAACTTGCGAGGAGAGTACTTTTAGCTGCGCCTGTTTCTGAAATGATGGGAGTGATTACCGTCTCGGCCTTGCTTTTTTATGGGGGAACTTTAATTCTCGAGGAAGGTTCAGATCTTCAGGGGGCAGAATTTATTGGCTACATCATTATATTCTCACAAATAATTAATCCGGCAAAAGCAATTTCAGAAGCCTTTGGAAACATTACCCAGGGCATTTCTGCAGGTGAGCGGGTTTTTCAGCTCTTGGATGCTACAGAACATATAACTGATAAAAATGATTCAGTTTCCAAGACCTCCTTAAACGATTCTATTGAATTGAAAAATATTTCTTTTGCCTATGCTGAGAGGAATGTATTGCAAGATATCAATTTTAAAATTATCAAAGGGAGTACGGTTGCTTTGGTTGGTCCATCTGGTGGCGGAAAAACTACCCTGATGGATCTTTTACCAAGATTTATAGATCCTCAAGCTGGGGGAATTTATTTGGATGGGCTTAATATCAAGGATATTAAAATGTGTGATCTCAGATCATTAATGGGAATTGTAAATCAGGAATCAGTTCTGTTTAACGACACTATTTTTAACAACATTGCCTTCGGCAGATCCTTTACCATGGAAGAAGTGATTAGTGCTGCTAAAATTGCAAATGCACATGAATTCATCGTCCATACTTCAGATGGATATCAAACCAATATTGGGGATCGTGGGATGAAACTTTCGGGAGGACAAAAGCAGCGAATATGCATTGCAAGAGCTGTGCTTGCCAACCCTCCGATACTTCTTCTGGATGAAGCAACATCTGCTTTGGATACCGAGTCTGAAAAGGTCGTTCAAAATGCCTTAAAAAATTTAATGAAAAACCGTACTTCCATTGTCATTGCGCATCGCTTAAGCACAATTCAGGAAGCGGATCAGATCATTGTTTTAGAACATGGTAAGATGGTGGAGCAAGGCACTCATCAGGGGCTTTTACGCGCCAATGGACTATATAAAAAACTAATCGAAATGCAAACCTTCAACGAATAAAAATGGAACATAAAGCACTGGTTTCTATAGCTTTATGTACCTATAATGGGGAAGAATTTTTAAGGGAACAGTTAGAATCTATTGTTAATCAGACTTATTCACCAATCGAGCTGATTATAGTTGATGATTCTTCTTCAGATAATACTTATGAAATTCTGGTTGAGTTTGCTGCTAACCACTCATTTATTAAACTTTTTCAAAATCTTGAGAATATAGGGTATATCAAAAATTTTGAAAAGGCCCTTAATTTATGTAGTGGAGACTTTATTGCTTTGTCGGATCAGGATGATATCTGGGATAGAACCAAGATTGAAAAGCAGGTTAACAAAATCGGTAGTAATTTACTGATTTATCACGACTCTGAATTTATAGACCAGAACGGTCAATCATTGAATAAAAAGATGTCCGATATAATGAATTTCTATAGGGGAAATGAACCTGAGGCATTTTTGTTTTTTAACTGCATTTCCGGTCATTCAGTTTTAATGAAAAAACAGCTCAGAGATGAGCTTTTGCCATTCCCTGATGCTTATTTCCACGATTGGTGGATGGGATATGTTGCCACAAATCTGGGTAGTGTAGATTTCATGGAGGAATGTCTGGTCAAATACCGGCAGCATCAAAAAGCGGATACAAATATTTTAAAGCGAAAAAGGGAAAATACCACTAGAAACCCCGAATCTGCGCTTGTGAAGTATGAACAGAAAATATTGTGGATGAGGTCTTGTCTGAATTATCCTAAAAATAAGAATCCGGCCTTCATTCAAAAACTCTATTCTGCATTTATGAACAACCAAAAGGAGTTCATTTCATTTGGTCTTGCGAAATTGATTTATGAAGATCGCAAGATACTTTTCAGCATTAATAAAAAAAATGCCTTTAGCAAATTGAATTTTACACTGAAAGAATTGTGGGGAGGAAAGTTTAGACGACTCTTTTCGAGATAATTTAACCTGAGATCGACATGAGCTCTTGCCGGAGCCTGATTATATTTCTCAGCTTTTGGAAAGCAGGGTTTGTTGCCTATGTTCCCGTGTTCTGCCCTATTTTTTTGCGGGAAATTGAATTGGTATCCTAAGATTCAGTAAGGCAAAAAAGATAGGACTGCCACTCGGGTTTGTTTCACAGGGCCTGTAGTTCTATTACCGGCCTGCCCCTTGCGATGAAAAACAGCAGTGGGTAAACTAAACCTTGCCGAAGGAGGTATCTTCCGGCTACGGATCATCTGAAATCAAGTACAAATACTTCCCGGAAATACTCCGTAGGAAAGGACTAAACGAAGCGATAACATGCAGGAATTGCTTTCCAAAATCAAATCATACGCATCCGGAGCATCATAAAATCCATTTTAAGGATATTTTTTAATCTTTCATGTATCGAACTCAGGTTAATTTATGCCTTTCTTTCTCTGTAACAAAAGACATTAATGGCCATATCGAAATTTTCACAAATTAATTTTTTATCTATAAATGGTCGCTTTCTGGTAGCAGATTCCTTTACATAGTAATGAAAACCTAAACTTTCAACCAAGGCCAGAAGTTCATGCAGTGTTTGTTTTGAATTCACATTATTATGGTATTCAAAGAAGATATGTTTTGCATTTTGTAAATTCTTACCACAATATTTCAATACCTCATCTTCGGCTCCTTCAATATCAATTTTCAGAAAGTCTACTTCTGTTGTCAAAAAATCTAATAAAGGAACCGCCTCAATCAACTTTGGCGATTGATTAGAATATTCATTATTGACCCTACCCCCCATTCCCCCATCTGTAAAAAACTTGAGAGTTGCTGTTTGTGTCCAAACTGCTTTCTGATGAAGTGTCACATTTTTCAATTCGAAAGTCTCTACGTTTTCCCTCAGGATAGCAAAAATATCGGGATCGGGTTCGAATGCAATGATTTGATGATCAGGATAATTAATTGAAAAATATAAAACGCTGAGGCCCATATTTGCGCCGCAATCAAGAATTACTTTTGATCCGATACTTGGATTAAACCTGTAAATTTCTTTCTCGAATAGTTCAATATAGGACTCAGCAAAACTTGGTCCGTGATGAAATTTAAATGGTCTATCGAATACATGGGCATAACCAATTGTGAAGTGTTTAAAATCAGCAATTCTGGCTAATTCCAACTTGATATCGCCGGAATTAATCCTCATTTTAATTTTAGTCTTTAGTCTTCTATATTCTTTTCTTAAGCCCACGTCTGACTCATTTATTGATATTAAACAATTCTATTTAAACAAAAAAAGCGATCCTTAAGATCGCTTTTTAAATTAGTTGTACAAATTATAATTTCCTTTTCACTTCTACCTGTTCGTATGATTCCACAATATCACCCACTTCAATATTATTAAAGTTCTGTATATTTAAACCACACTCATAACCGGTGGCAACCTCTTTCACGTCGTCTTTAAAACGCTTTAACGAAGCTAATTCTCCGGTGTAAACAACCACACCATCACGAATGATACGCACCTTGCTATTTCTGGTGATCTTTCCATCCAATACCATACATCCTGCGATAGTACCCACCTTGCTGATTTTGAACACCTCCCGAATCTCTAAGTTTGATGTAATTTTCTCCTCAAATTCAGGATCCAACATTCCTTCCATCGCGGCTTTCACCTCATTGATGGCATCGTAGATAATAGAATAGAGACGGATATCAATTTGTTCGGCTTCAGCCAGTTTGCGCGCACTAACAGAAGGACGAACCTGAAAACCAATGATAATGGCATCGGAAGCAGAAGCTAATAATACATCCGATTCGGATATCTGACCAACAGATTTATGAATAATATTAACCTGAATTTGCTCAGTAGAAAGCTTCAGCAAGGAATCGGATAATGCTTCAATTGAACCATCCACATCCCCTTTAACGATCACATTCAGCTCTTTGAAATTTCCAATTGCCAAACGACGTCCAATTTCATCAAGTGTAATATGCTTCTGAGTGCGTAAGCCCTGCTCACGCTGTAGTTGTAATCGCTTGTTTGCAACCTGACGAGCTTCAACCTCACTTTCCATCACATTAAATTTATCACCAGAGGTAGGTGCTCCCTGCATGCCAAGAACCTGAACAGGTGTGGATGGTCCTGCATGGTCTAATTTAACGCCACGTTCATTATGTAAGGCTTTTACTTTTCCGCTGTACCCACCGGCAAGGATTGCATCACCTACTCTCAAAGTACCTGCCTGAATCAGTACGGTGGTAACGATTCCACGGCCCTTGTCCAAGGCTGCTTCAATAACTGTACCTACTGCGCGTTTATTCGGATTGGCAGTTAATTCCAGCAAATCCGCTTCGAGTAATACTTTTTCTAGTAGCAAATCAATGCCAGAACCGGTTTTACCTGAAATTTCCTGACTCTGGTATTTTCCACCCCAGTCTTCAACGAGAATGTTCATGGCCGAGAGCTGTTCACGAATTTTGTCGGCATTTGCGCCGGGTTTATCCACTTTGCTAAAGGCAAAAACAATCGGAACGTTTCCAGCTTGTGCATGGTTGATGGCTTCACGAGTTTGAGGCATCACACTATCATCAGCGGCAATTACAATGATGGCAATATCTGTAACGTTAGCACCTCTGGCACGCATTGCGGTAAAAGCTTCGTGACCCGGGGTATCCAAAAATGTAATTTTACGATTGTTGTCAAGAGTTACTTCATAAGCACCGATGTGTTGGGTAATACCACCTGCCTCGCCTGCAATAACATTAGTCTTACGAATAAAGTCGAGTAGAGACGTCTTTCCGTGATCTACGTGACCCATGACAGTTACAATAGGAGCTCTTGGCAACAAATCTTCAGGGCTATCGCTGACATCAAGCAGGCCGATTTCTTCATCCTCAGGTTTTACAAACTCAACCTCATAACCAAATTCATCAGCTACTATGGTCAATGTTTCGGCATTCAGCCTTTGATTTATCGACACGAACATTCCGAGACTCATACAAGTTGAAATAACCTGAGTGACAGGAACATCGAGCATTAATGCGAGCTCATTTGCAGTAACAAACTCTGTCACCTTAATGGTTTTGGATTGCATTTCCGCTTCCAATGCTGCTTCTTCAGCAGTTTGGGCAACATCATCCCGTTTCTGACGGCGTAATTTCGCCCTTTGAGCAAATTTCCCTGATTTCCCTGCACCGCTCAAACGAGCAAGGGTTGCTTTTATCTGATCCTGTATTTCTTTATCGGTAGGCTCTGCTTTTGGAGCATCTTGCGAACGTGATTTATTCCTGAAATCAGGACGTGCAGCAGATTGATTGGCCCCTTGATTTGGTCTTGAGTTTCTCAAATCAGGTCGATTACCCTGATATCCTGGGTCTGTTGCAAGGCGAGGAGAACCACCGGATTGTTGGCCCTGCTGATTGGGCTGTGATTGTTGTTGACCTGATTGCCCCGGAGCATTGTCTTTACGCCTACGTTTACGTTTGTGATCCGGGCCTGCAACATTTGATGATGAGGCGACCGGTTGCCCGCGACGCGCAGGTGTGGTTGGTAGGTCAATTCTGCCTATGACATTTGGGCCTGACAAACGGTCGGCTTTTGCACGTATAACGGGAGCACCCGGATTACTTTCCTGATCATTCGTTTCGGCTTCTTGCCCTGGCTCAATTTCAGGTGTTATATTTTGTGTTTCGGTTTGATCCTTAATTGTTTCTTTCTGCCCCTCTTTCGGTTTTTTATCTTCAGAAATAGCGGTATTATCTACATTTGCTTCCTCCTTAACCGGAGTCGGCTGAGGAATAATTTCCGATACTTTCGGAATTATAGGCTCATCAATTTTGGCATCAGGAACTGGTGAAGCAAGCGGTTTTTGAGCCTCAGGGGTTTTTTTATCCGGCCGTGTTTTGGAGTTCAAATCATCCAAATTAATTTTTCCAACCAATTTAACCCCGGGAAGAGTACTTTCTTCAGTTTTAGATTCTAAGGCAGTCTGCTCTTGAGCCTTAGTTTTATCTACAATTGCTGGAGAAATAAAAGGATTGATATTTTTAATTAGAATTTCCTCTTGCTCAAAATCTTTTGCACGTTGTGGCTCAGTCTTTTCGTTGCTTACAGCAGGGATATCATCGCGACGAATCTTGCCAATAACAATTTGTTTGGCTTCTTCCTTTACGATTTTATCGCCCTGAAACTCCTTGAGCAGAACATCATACATCTCATCGGTGAGTTTTGTGTTGGGTCTGGCCTCAACCTTATGGCCTTTTTTACATAAAAACTCTACCGCAGTGTTCAAGCCGATATTCAGCTCCTTCGCAGCTTTAAGTAAATTTGTGCTTTTACCTTCTGACATTTATTATATTAACCTCGCTATTTATATACAAAAGTACGTTTTTTATATTTCATATATTGAGAGGATTTGGCTTTTTTATTAAGTCTCAAATCTCTCAACCAGCTTCAATTAACTATTTCATTCAAATTCTGACTTCAAAATTTCAATTACATCTTTCACCGTGGTGTCTTCCAAATCAGTACGTTTGACTAATTCATCAATTGACAGGCTCAAGATTGATTTTGCTGTATCCAAGCCAACACGTTTAAATTCATCAATGATCCAGCCCTCAATTTCATCAGAGAACTCTTCAATATCTACATCCTCATCATCTTCGTTGGATTCACGATAAACATCGATTTCGTAACCGGTAAGCTTACCGGCTAATTTAATGTTGTGCCCTCCGCGACCAATGGCCAATGAAACCTGATCAGGTTTTAAGTAAACTGCTGCTCTTTTTTCTTCATCATCCAATTTGATACTCGTAATTTTAGCAGGGCTAAGAGCTCTTTGAATATACAATGAAATATTGTTTGTGTAATTAATTACATCGATATTTTCATTTTTCAACTCTCGTACAATTCCATGAATACGGGATCCTTTCATGCCCACACATGCTCCCACCGGATCAATTCGATCATCATAAGATTCAACGGCAACTTTTGCCCGCTCTCCGGGTTCGCGAACAATCTTCTTAATTGTTATTAGGCCATCGAATATTTCAGGAACCTCCATTTCAAACAAACGCTGTAAGAATTCTGGTGCAGTACGGGAGATTATAATTTTAGGATTCCCATTTAACATTTCAACTTTTTCGATAATTGCACGTACAAAATCACCCTTCTTAAAATAATCAGCGGGGATTTGCTCAGTCTTAGGCAACAAAAGTTCATTTCCCTCATCATCCAGAACTAAGGTTTCCTTTTTCCAAACTTGATAAACTTCTCCGGTAACAATTTCGCCTACACGGTCTTTGTATTTCTTAAAAATCTCATCTTTTTCAAGTTCCAGAATTTTGGAAACAAGGGTTTGACGAGCAGCTAAAATTGCCCTTCTACCAAAGCTTTCCAAAGTAATCTGCTCAATGAAGTCGTCCCCAACTTCGAGGTCAGGATCAATTACCTTTGCTTCGGCCAGTTCAATTTCAAGATCATCATCTTCCGAAAAACCATCCTCCATTACTGTTCTTGTACGCCAGATTTCTAAATCCCCGTTATCCGGGTTGACAATCACATCACAATTTTCATCTGTTCCGTACCTTTTTCGCAACATGCTGCGGAAAACCTCTTCCAAAACGCTAATAACCGTTGGCCGGTCAATATTCTTGAAGTCTTTAAACTCCTGGAATGAATCGATTAAATTAATGTTACTCATTTTCTTGTTGAATTTGTCCCCCTAAATAGAGGCCTTTATTTAAAACTCACTAAAACTTTTGTTTCTGAAATATCTTGAAACTTTATAAAATTCTCTTCTAAAACTGCCTTTTTACCCTTTTCCCTTATAAGCTCCTGTAAGGTAATCCCCAAATCATCCACATCCGCTAATTTACCTTCTCTAATCGTGCCATCTTTAAGTTTAACCTTCACCGAACGATTAATATTCTTACGAAACTGACGCAATGACTGAAGTGGAGTATCAGTACCGGGTGAGGAAACCTCTAATCTATAGGCTTGTTCAATAGCATTTTCCTCTTCAAGATGGAAGCCTACATGCCGACTTATTGCTGCACAATCGCTGATTGATACCCCATTATCTCCATCAACTAAAATGGATAATGTTCCGTTTCCTTGCATCTGAACATCTACCAAAAACAAATCAG
Source organism: Bacteroidota bacterium (assembly GCA_016868395.1). GTDB lineage: Bacteria > Bacteroidota > Bacteroidia > Sphingobacteriales > Sphingobacteriaceae > Daejeonella. The sequence goes on from VGGW01000001.1 coordinate 29,415, forward strand.
GTTGGTCGGCTATCTTTTCCTCAACTAATTCAATTACACGTTTTTCTATATTCATCGCAGATCTTATTTAATTCCTTAAAAAAACAGGAAGGTAAAAAAAGAGCCCCACGAATGCAGGGCTCTTCTCAGATCGGTACAAATATAAAAAAAATCCGGCATTACAAGTACCGGATTTAAATTCTTTTGAATTAATTCTTTTTAATAATCCCGAATTTATACTCAATAAATCCATCCGAATGAAATAGTTCACGTGTTTTAATCAGGTCTTCGGCATCATGATGCAATAATTTGGTATAAGAACGGGCAAAGTATGACTGATTCTTTTTAAAATTATACTTTGGCTTAAAGCGTACTATTGCTCCTTCGATGGTATAATTTCCTTCCAGGGCAGGTTGAAAATCTCTCATCTCCGGATCGGAGGGTTCCTCGTATATAGCGAAGAAATTGGACCACAAGGAATCCGGAAGTGAATCGGTCTTTAATTCTTCCAGTGCCAAATATTCTAATCCGCTTAGTTCTACGGTTTGATTGACTGGATTCAGCTTGATTATCGGTTTATTTGAAGTATTATCCTGAACCTTATTATGTTTGCAGGAGGAAAATAAAATCAAAATAATTGCAAAAATGTGGAATAGATTCTTCAATTTCATAATAATTATCATTTAGAACAATCCCATATGAGGCTGATCATTGAAATTCTATTAATGGGTATAGCTGTCGCTGTTGCAGCCTATATACTTCCTGGAGTTGGTGTTGATAATTTCTGGAGCGCAATTATCGCAGGGATATTCATTGCATTTGCGAATGCGACCATTGGTACCATACTCCGTATTTTAACTTTTCCTATTAACTTTCTGACTCTTGGTTTAGTTTCCTTTATCATTACTGTGCTGATGGTCTTATTGGTTGACTAGCTAATGGATGGTTTTTCTACCGATGGATTTTTCTCTGCAGTATGGTTTGCCATCCTCCTCGCCCTGATTAATATGTTTTTTTCTGCTTTTAAATCAAAGAAAACAAATTAACAGAATTTCAATTCATCCTTAGATTCATCCTGATCTCGTTCTCGTTATTGTTTCAAAGCTTCATTTGCCCGAATAACGAGTGGAGACTTGTCTTTTGCTGACTGTGCAAAAACCTCTTTATTATCAGAAAAACGGTAATGCTTCCAAAGTTTGTTAAGGGCAGAAGCTCTAACCTGTGAGACCTGATCATGAAGAACCATTTGTTTGAGTGTTTGATGGACAGATTTACGCTCTTCATCAGACAAATTCTCAATCACGGATAATGCGGTATGACGAACGAGCCAATTCTTGTCTTTTAATGCTGACATCAGAACCTTCCTCGCTTCGATATCTTCATTCCTATCTTTTAGTTTCATAACGGCTTCAAACCTGTCCATAAATAAAGGGGCATGCTGATACTGGAAAATATATTCTTGTGTATTTTTTTCTTCATTCTTTTCAGCCAGAATATATTTTTCTGCATCAACATTTATAAGGTTGGGGCGACTCAGTGCCGAGAAAATGAAAGATTGAATGGGTTTGTCGAGGACAACTTCTTTACGATCAACCTGATCTCCGAAATACAGGTCAATTGCCATAGGAATTCGATAAAGAGGCGTTTTTGATAAATCCTGATCCTGAGTAATCTTAACGATCACCTCTTTCTTTAGGGCATCATGGGAATTTCTGATGGTTAAAACAGGATGACCCGATGCAAGGAACCATTGGTTGAAAAACCAATTCATATCCAACCCGGTAACTTCTTCAAATGCAAGCCTGAGGTCATGAATTTCAGCAGTTTTGTAGGAATGTTTGATCAGGTAAAGTTTTAAAGCTTCAAAAAATGCTTCATCGCCAACAGTCTTTCTGAGCATATGTAGGATTCTTCCACCCTTGTGATAACTGATTTCATCAAACATGTTTTCTCTATCGGAGTAATCAAAACGTATGACGTTCGGCTCTGATTTTCTATTATTTGCCAGGTATACCGAAAGATCTTCCAGGCCTTTCAAGTCAGCCTGATCCCTACCGTATTTAAACTCCTCCCATAGATATTCTCCATAAGTAGCGAAGGATTCATTTAAGGGTAAATTAGACCAAGATTCAGCAGTAACCAGGTTACCAAACCAATGATGAAATAATTCATGAGCGATTATATCTTCATGGTTTTCATCCAGGTAAGCACCCTCAGACATATTCAAACCTTCAAAGAATACGGATGCTGTAGTATTTTCCATAGCTCCGCTTACAAAATCACGGACAACAATCTGGGAGTATTTATCCCAGGGATAGTCTACACCAAGTTTATTCGAGAAAAATTCCATCATTTCGGGAGTTTTGCCAAAAACCAGTTTGGCCGTTGATGCATAAGCCGGTTCAGTGTAATAACTTACTTCTTTTCCTCGCCAGGTATCTTTGGTAATTGAAAAATCCCCAACTGCCAGCATAGTCAGATAAGTTGAATGTACTTGTTCCTGTCTCCAACTATCGGTACGAGTTCCATCGCCATTCAAACTTGAAAATTCAAGTGTTCCATTCGAAAGGCTAACCATTTGATTCGGAACGGTAACATGTATTTCTTGGGTCATTTTCTCCTGAGTACCATTGATTGTTGGAAACCAATTGGAGTTACATTCTGTTTCACCTTGTGTCCAAATCTGTCTGGGTTTGGATTTATCTCTGCCATCTTTGTTTATAAAATAAATTCCCCGATCGTTTGCTGAAGAGATATCCTCGCCGATTTTTAACTTATTTGGCATGGCTACATAATCAATAAATACATGATATTGATCATCTCGGGTATACATCCTATCCAGGCTGATTCTAAGTAATTTGCCATCATAAGAGTATTTGAGTGGTTTTTTATCATAGCCTTTCACCAATGAGACAGAATTAAGGCGAAAGCCATTGGCATTTAATACCAATTGATCTGTGGGATAAAAATAGGGTTTTACCAAGATGCTTGCCTTCCCTATTACATGAGCACTGTCCCAATCAAAGCTAATGTCCAGGCGAGTATGTAAAATGTCATTGATTTTTGGGTAACTGCCTCTGTAAATAGAAGCCCCTTTGGGATTTTCAATAACAGTGATCGGATCCAAGTTGACCATTTTTGGAGTTGAGCAGGCCATTAATACAATCAGAACTAAGGAGGATAGAGTAAATTTTAATTGCATCAGTATAATCTTAATATTAGCTCCTGTTCATGGAGTCGAATCGTATTCAAAATAGGTGTAAAGGATTAATAATCAATTTTTTTCAAGCAAAAGAATATCGATAGTTTTTTCGAAATCTTTTTTAAATGTCTGATAGTGGATACCGGTTCCGGGTCCGCTAAAACCTGTATGAATCTTTCTGACTTTCCCTGCCCGATCAATAACAAGCAAGGTTGGAAAGCCCATAAAATTTTTCAACATAGGTAGGCTTTTCACAACCTCGGCCTTATCATTTTTATATCCGCTAATTAGCATGTCATAAGGAACATCAAATCTATCGCGTAAGCGTAAAATGCTTTTTTTAGAACGTTCAAAATCTGTAGTTCGTTCGTAGGCGAGGGCAATGATCTCGACTCCTTTTTCTTTATATTTCTTATAAAATGGAACCAAATAAGCCGTTTCATCCATGCAATTTGGACACCAAGAACCAAAAAATTGAACTAGGATTATTTTGTTGGTGAACTTAGAATCTGATAAGGAAACCATTTTACCATTGAGATCAGGGTAAGAAAAATTTATTTTATCAAATCCATCTTTCAGGCTTGTTAATGAGTAGGCATCGGGTAATTCTGCCTTTTCATCCTTATGGGCTGTCCAGGTTTGAACAGTCGAAAGACCAGAGTAAAAAACGCCCTCTTCCAGGACATTGTTATTTAAAATTTTCGCGGTAAATAGGTAGGCATGGCTTCCATCAAAACAAGAAAGATAAAGTTTATCGCCCACAACTGTTCCTTCAAGAAACCGATAATCTCCGGTAGTAGTAAGAAAAGTAGCGTAGATACGGTTGCCGTTCTGATTAAATTCTCCTATGGATGAAATAAGTCTGTCATTTCTGACATCCTTAAAAGAAACTGACCACTTCCCTGAAATATTATATAAAGATTCGCTATTAGCCTTGAAAAAGCGCCAGGAATCACCTCTTTGCGCTTCAATTTCCATCACTTCGGTGCTATCGCCGAATTGCTTAATCCAATGTCCTTTCAGAGATTCCTTATTATTTTTTACTCTGATTTCAGAATCAAAAAGGGGCATTTGAATCACTATGGAATCTGCAATATTTGAAATTTCATTGACCCTAAATCTTTCCTTCCCATTGATGATGTCTAAGAATGTGATACCTGCCGAATCCGTTACTTCAAAATTGAATGGAATCAGGGTTCCTGAAGCCGTCTTGAGTGTAGCACGCCAAATTCCTTCTTTAAGTTCAGGTTTTGAGTTTTGTTTGTAAGAGGACAGGCCGGATATTAAAAAGATTAAGCCAAAAATTGAGCCGATGATTTTCATAAAATAAGTTAAAGCTACTTCAAAATCTCACGTGCGATTACTATTCGTTGAATTTCAGATGTTCCCTCATATATTTGAGTAATTTTAGCATCTCGCATCAAACGTTCAACATGGAATTCCTTTACAAATCCGTAACCTCCATGAATTTGAACAGCTTCAATGGTGGTTCTCATAGCAACCTCAGAAGCATATAATTTAGCCATTGCACTTGCCTGTGCATAAGGAAGCCCTTGATCTTTTAGCCAGGCAGCCTTTAAACATAACATTCGTGCAGCTTCAATTTCTGTAGCCATATCAGCGAGCTTGAATTGTATTGCCTGGTGGCCGGATATTGGCTTACCAAAAGCTTTGCGTTCTTTAGAGTACTGCAAGGCAAGTTCGTAAGCGCCTGAGGCTATTCCTAAAGCTTGAGAAGCGATTCCAATTCGGCCACCGTCAAGTGTTTGCATGGCAAATGAGAATCCAAAGCCTTCCTCGCCGATACGATTTTCTTTAGGCACCTTTACATCAGTAAACATCAGTGAGTGGGTATCAGAACCCCTGATTCCAAGTTTATTTTCCTTAGGTCCTATCGTGAAACCCTGCATTCCCTTTTCCAAAATCAATGCATTGATACCTTTATGTCTTTGAGCAGGATTACTTTGTGCGATAACCAAATATGTAGAGGCATTCACTCCATTCGTAATCCAGTTTTTAGTCCCGTTTAAAAGATAATAATCACCCATATCTATGGCGCTTGTCTGTTGCGAAGTGGCATCCGAGCCGGCTTCAGGCTCAGAGAGACAAAAGGCACCTAATTTTTCTCCGGCAGCCAGTGGTTTTAAATATTTTTCCTTTTGAAACTCGGAACCATATTTCTCTAGTCCGTAGCAAACCAATGAATTGTTTACTGAAACGGCAACTGCAGCAGAAGCATCCACCTTAGATAATTCTTCTATGGCGAGTACATAAGAAATTGTATCAAGGCCGGAACCATTGTATTTTGGATCAACCATCATCCCCAGAAATCCAAGTTCACCAAGTTTTTTAATCTGCTCATGAGGAAATTTCTGCTGCTCATCACGTTCTATTACACCGGGCTTTAGTTCACTGGTTGCGAAATCTCTTGCTGCTTGCTGAATCATCAGCTGCTCTTCAGTAAATGCAAAAAACATAAGAATAGGTTTATGTCACCCAAAATTAATCTTTCGGGTCTCATTAATAACTGGTCGTTTACAAATATTAAGAAATATTTCGGTTAGTTATAGGGCAGATTGTCAAACAATATTAAAATTAATGGCCTTGACAATCTTTATTGAAAATTTTGTGAGCTATATCTGATTTTTTGTTCAATAAGAGTGGTGGAATAGCCCCTAAGGTACGGGATGGTTTTTACTGATCCTCCATATTCTGAAACGAAATCAGCTCCTACAATTTGTTCAAAAGAATAATCAGCTCCTTTGACTAAAATATCAGGCCTAAGTAATTTGATCAAGTTCAGGGGGTCAGGGTCGTCGAAAATTATAACCGCATCCACGAAAGACAATGATGCCAGCATAATGGAACGAGAGACTTGATCGGTTATAGGTCTTCCTTCGCCTTTCAATGCTGAAGTAGAGGCATCCGAGTTTAGCCCGATAATTAATTTATCTCCCATATCAGCAGCTTTTGAAAGGTAATCGATATGACCCAAATGAAGCAAATCAAAACAGCCATTGGTAAAAACTATTTTTTTTTCTAATAAACGCCATACATTCAAGGTAGATACTAAATGATCTACTGAATAAATCTTTTCTTTAATTTTATCTAATTTACTCATACATGATTTTTCCTCGTCGTTGATTTAAGAAATAAAATTACACTTAATGAGCCAATAAAAAGTATAATTAAATTCTGACTTGTATGAAATATTAATGCAAAGGTAAGACCATCAATTTTGGAAATACCATACAGCAAAAGTCCCTCTGAAACCATCCAATGAAAAGCGCCGATTCCTCCTTGTACCGGAGCGATCATGGCTAGACTGCCAAAAGCAAGCGTGGAAAGTGCAGCACCCGCACCCAAAGAGGATGTATTTTCTAAGGCGGAAAAGCAAAAATAAGATGAAAGTCCGTAGAGTATCCAGATTATTAGGGAGCTGATTAGAAATAGAAGTTTGTTATCAATATTTTTTATAGACACTACACCGTTTTTAATACCTGAAATGAATTGAAAAATAGTATTGAAAAATCTCCAATTTTTCTTTTTAATCATCGCCATTAAGAAAATAAAAATTAGAAATAATGCCAATAAGGCAAGAATCAATAAAGCCACCTCCACAATTCTGCCATTCAGTTTACCGAATAAGTGTTTATTTAAAAACCCGGGAATTAATTTGTATTCAAAAAATACGGCCATTACAAATGCAAGCCCCAGCATGACTAAATCAACTAAACGTTCAACAAGTACTGTGCCCAGCAATTTGTCTACGGGAATATTGCTCGATTTATTGATCACCGTACATCTGGCTAATTCACCCATTCGTGGAAATGCAATATTAGCAATATAGCCCATGATTACTGCATGAAAAGTGCTCATCAATGGGGGTGTTTCGTGGCCTAGTGAGCCAATCATTAAATTCCATCGGAAAGCCCTTATGACATGTGCTATCAAGCTGACTAACATGGCAAGAAATACCCATTTCAAATCTGCTTTTCTCAGATCAGAGATCATCTGATTGATATCCTGCCCTCTAAAAGCTAAATACAAGAGTAAGAGTCCGACACTAAGAACTATCAGATACTTAAAAACCTTGATGTTGAAAATTCTCAATAGGTATTGAGTTTATTTAGGTACATATTATCGATGATTCTTATTTTCCCAATTCTGGCTGCAACCAGAGCAATTATTGTTTTTGCGTTTTTAGAATTAATAGATTTAAAAGTCCGGGCATTAAAGATTTCGAAATATTCCATTTCAATCCCCGGGCAAGATCTGAGAAATATTTGTACCTCTTTTTTAATTCTTGAAACTGATTTTGTTTTAAACAATTCCCGAGCCAGGGTCAATGATTGGAACAGGGCGATTGCCTGCAAACGTTCCTCAGGCAATAAATTAATATTACGGGAACTCATCGCAAGACCATCGATTTCACGGATAATCGGACAGATAATGAGTTTAACCCGAATATTCAATTTTTTAACCATGAATTCAATCACCTTGATCTGCTGATAATCTTTCTGACCAAAGAAGGCAAATTCTGGTTTTAAAATGTCAAATAGTTTTTTCACGATCTGGGTTACACCTTGGTAATGACCGGGTCTAATTTTCCCCTCAAGAATTTTATCCAGATTACCCAACTCGATTTCCCAAAATTCCGAATCTATATACATCTCATCAACCTCAGGTAAAAACAAAACATCACAGCCGGGTTGCCTTAATTTTTTAAGATCATCTTCAATGGGTCTGGGATAATTCTCAAGATCTTTTTTATCGTTAAACTGGGTAGGATTTACAAAAATGCTGCAGACCACAACATCTGCTTTTTTGCGAGCGGCATCAATTAATGAAAGGTGTCCGGCATGTAAAGCGCCCATGGTAGGAACAAATCCAATAGATTTGCCCGATGATCGTAAATCATCCAGGTAGATCTGAATAGTGTCCTTTCTGTTGAAGATTTTCAAATTCTTATTAAATTTTACCGACCTCAAAAATGGTTAAATACTTAAAGAGTAACAAAACAACTTGCTGAATTCATTGATATTTCATAAGATAATGATTATCTTTGCAGTTCGAAAACTTTTCACAACATTAAACTAATCGGACCGGAGATGGCAAAAACGAAGATTCTTTTTATTACGCATGAGATATCGCCTTTCCTAGAGCTTACTAAAATTTCTGAAATTACCCGTCACTTGCCACAGGCAATGCAGGACAAAGGATTTGAAATTAGGATACTCATGCCTCGTTTTGGAAATATTAATGAACGTCGTAACAGACTGCATGAAGTAATTCGACTTTCGGGTATGAATATAATTATCAATGATAATGATAACCCGCTCATCATTAAAGTAGCTTCAATTCCTTCTGCACGTATGCAGGTTTATTTTCTGGATAATGAAGAATATTTTCAGAGAAAACATGTCTTTACAGATAACAACAATAAATTTTACGCAGACAACGACGAGAGAACTATCTTCTTTTGTAAAGGAGCTCTGGAAACCGTGAAAAAATTAGGATGGTCTCCTGACCTCGTACATTGCCATGGGTGGATGAGCGCACTTGTTCCAGCTTATTTAAAGACAATCTATAAAGAAGATCCCACTTTCAAGAATTCGAAGGTGGTTTATTCAGTGTACGAAGATAATTTTGAAACCTCTTTGAGTGCTGAATTCGCTACGAAAGCAATCATGAATGGAATGCTTGCAGAGCATACAGAGGTTTATACCGATGCAACAAATAAAGCGCTGAATCTTGGCGCAATTTCTTATTCTGATGGGGTAGTTTGTGCCTGCGAAACCATCAATGAAGAAGTGTTAAAGTTTGTTAAAAATTCAAACAAACCCCTGCTTGAGTTTGATTCCACTTCAGATTACGAAAATTATTATAACCTTTACGAAGAAATTGCCGGCGAAGAACTAGTTTCATTAGATTGAAACTTGCTAAATAGAGCTTCATGGATAACTCAGGAGCATTATTCAAAATGTTAAGACCTGCAAGCCTTTGAAAATTAATGTAACAGGGATGAAATTATACAAACTGGACTTATTGACCTTGTTGATAAGTCTTTTTATTTTCAGCAGTTGTCAAAATACTGATTCTATCGGCCTTGATGTTGATCCTGCTACTGAACTTATCGGTACCTTTACCGATACAATTACGGTTATTTCATCCACTGTAAAGGAAGATAGTATAGTCACGAATACCTTATCTAAATATCCTTTGGGGCATATGGTTGATCCAATTTTTGGAAAAACTACCGCAAATATTGCCATGTCTTTAACCTTGGATCCTCCGGGGCTTAACTTTGGCACATCTCCTGTCCTGGATTCAGCAGTACTGGTTCTGTACTATGCTAAAGATTTTTACGGAGATAGTACGTCAAATTTTCAGGTTGATGTTCATCAACTTAATAATCCTTTGAGGACTTCTGTTCAATACTTTAATACCCAGACCCAAAGTTATTCATCAACGGTAATTGGAAGTATAAAACAAAGGTTCAACTTAAAGGATAGTGTGAGCCTTACAGAAATTGTAACCGGTAGTCCTGATAAGAAGGTAAGAAGAGCTCCTCAACTCCGCATCCCGATGAATCCGGGGTTTATTACAGCCAATTTTTTGAATGCATCTTCCACTACCCTAAGCAGCAATGAGCAGTTAAATAAAGAGCTTAAAGGTTTTTACCTCACGATAAATAAATCTCAGAGCACCGGGCAGGGGGGTATCGCATTTTTTAATCTGACTGACTCAAGCAGGTTAGAAATTTATTATAAAAGTCAGAACGGTGTTTTGACGGATACTATTTTACATAAATTTCCAATTGTGAATAATGCAGTGCCTGTTATTGCTGATTTTAAAAATGATTACACAGGCACTGCTATCCAGGCTAATTTAAATAGTACTACCCAGCAAGACTTAACTTATGTTCAGGCTTTGTCCGGTTTGCGAACTAAACTTCGTTTTCCGCACATCGAGAAATTAAAAAACCTGGGAAACATAAGCATCAATAAAGCTGAACTAATCGTTACCGCTACAGGTGGTAAGGCCCCCTTTCACCCTGCATCCAGATTAATTATGTACCGCAATGATATTGCAAGGCAGAGGCAGTTTATACCGGATTTCAGTAATGAACCCGTTTTTTCATTAACTGATGTAGATTTCGGCGGATTTTATGACCCAAACAAAAAGCAGTATAAATTTCAGATTACGAGTTATATTCAAGATATTTTGAAAGGGAAATTGAAACAATTCGACACCTTTATTGCTCCTGTCAGTACTGATTTCAATCGAGCGGCAGGTCCTGTCGCATCAGGAAGCTCTGCCGGGGGCGCAGTGTTAGGTAGCGGAAAATCCGGGACTAGCTATCAAATGAAGCTTAGAATTATTTACAGTAAGATTAATTAATTTTATTCCAACAAGCTTTCATTTTACAGGGATAGTTTTCTAATTTCATCACCAAATAAATTAAATAGTATGTGCGGAATTGTGGGTTATATCGGATACCGTGAAGCCTGGCCTGTTATTATCAAGGGATTGCAACGCCTGGAATACAGAGGATATGATAGTGCCGGCGTCGCGCTGATGAATGATCAGCTTAGAATTTTTAAAAAGGCCGGTAAAGTGAGTGACCTTAAAGATTCAGTTGAAGGTGAAGTTCTTACTGGAACTGCAGGAATGGGTCATACCCGATGGGCTACTCATGGTGAACCTTCAGACCGCAATTCTCATCCCCATACATCCGGCGATGACCGGTTGGCAATTATACACAATGGGATAATTGAAAACTATTCTAGTTTGAAAGAGACTTTATTGTCCAGAGGTCATTCTTTTAAAAGCGATACCGATACCGAAGTTCTCATTCATTTAATTGAAGATATTCAACAACAAACCGGACTTGAAATCAGGGAGGCGGTAAGAATTGCACTCGACAAAGTTATCGGTGCTTATGCCATTGTCATTATGGATAAGGATGAACCGGGTGAATTAATCGCCGCTCGAAAGGGAAGTCCAATGGTACTTGGGGTTGGTGATGGAGAGTATTTTATTGCTTCTGATGCTTCACCTATCATTGAATACACAAAGAATGTTATTTACTTGAATGATAATGAAATTGCATGTATTAAGCGAGATGAATTACTAATTAAGAATATTGACAATACCGTTCAAATACCCTACGTACAAGAACTCGAATTAAAGCTCGAAATGCTTGAAAAGGGTGGCTTTGATCACTTCATGCTCAAAGAAATTTTCGAACAACCCAGGTCAATAAAAGACTGTATGAGAGGTCGCATTTACCCTGCTGAAGGTTATGTTCAGTTAGGGGGTATCAAATAATATGGAGAAAAACTGAAGAATATTGATCGTATTGTAATTGTTGCTTGTGGTACTTCATGGCATGCCGGACTAGTAGGTGAATATCTCATTGAAGAATGTTCCCGCATCCCTGTTGAGGTTGAATATGCATCAGAATTCAGGTATCGTAATCCGATTATATCTGAAAAAGATATTGTAATTGCGGTATCTCAATCTGGGGAAACAGCTGATACTATGGCAGCCATTGAGCTTGCAAAATCAAAAGGGGCAACCATTTTTGGGATTTGTAATGTTGTGGGAGCTTCCATACCCCGATTGAGCAATGCCGGTGTATACACTCATGCAGGCCCTGAAATAGGGGTTGCTTCTACAAAAGCATTTACCGCACAAGTTACTGTCCTTACCTTGATGGCTTTGTATATGGCTCAGCAAAGAGGTAAGATAACTCAAAGCAAAATGGTTCATCTTCTCACAGAGCTTGATAACATTCCTGCGCTGGTAGAAAAATGTCTCCTATCTAACGATAATATTAAAAATATCTCCGAG
>VGGW01000002.1 GCA_016868395.1 Bacteroidota bacterium
AAATTACCTGCATTTCAATTCTGCCGCTCTGGTGGATGCTGCTAAAGGGTATGAAAGCCACCTGGATGAAGGTGGAAAAATGATGATTACCCTTGCGGGTGCGATGAGTACTGCCGAATTGGGTATTTCACTGGCAGAGATGATCCGTCAGGATAAAGTGTCCATTATTTCCTGCACTGGAGCGAATCTGGAGGAGGATATTATGAATTTGGTTGCGCATTCGCACTATAAGCGTGTGCCAAATTACCGCGATTTGAGTCCGCAGGATGAGTGGGATTTACTTGAAAATCATTATAACCGGGTTACAGATACCTGCATACCCGAGGAAGAAGCTTTCAGAAGATTACAGAAGCATATCCATAAGCTCTGGAAGGATGCCGATAATGCAAGTGAACGTTATTTCCCACACGAGTATATGTACAAAATGCTTCTGAGTGGGGTGCTTAAACAGTACTATGAAATTGATGCAAAAAATTCATGGATGCTGGCAGCTGCGGAAAAGAATTTACCAATTGTGGTTCCCGGTTGGGAGGATTCGACAATGGGTAATATTTTCGCTTCTTACGTAATGAAGAAAGAAATCAAAGCCTCAACTATGAAAAGCGGAATTGAATATATGAGCTGGCTGGCTGATTGGTATATTGCCAATTCGGGGGGTAAGGGAATCGGATTTTTTCAAATAGGGGGCGGAATTGCCGGTGATTTTCCTATCTGTGTTGTGCCAATGCTTTATCAGGATATGGAGATGGAAAATATTCCTTTCTGGAGCTATTTTTGTCAAATATCCGACTCCACTACATCTTATGGGTCATATTCAGGTGCAGTTCCTAATGAGAAGATCACTTGGGGAAAGTTGGACATTCATACACCTAAATTTATAGTTGAATCAGACGCTACCATTGTGGCACCACTCATTTTTGCTTGGGTTTTAAAGCAGTAGTAATTCTTCGGTAAAAAGCAAGGCTTAGAAGGGTGGGAAAATGGAGTATTTTTCAAAATACCCCCTAAATAAGCTGTAAATCAGCTACTTTTAAGTTAATTTAGAATGATTATAAATTGATAAAACAGGACATATCAATGTCATCCTTATTTGGATAAAACATACTTTTGTCAACTGAAAATGTTCATTACAACCCTGTGGTTAACATTTTAATTTTACGTTTCATATTTTAAGCAACAAATACTCAATATGAGGAGCATCTCATTGTTTTTTAGAAGTGTTACAAAATCATTGGTTTTGGTCTCATTGTTCTGTTCGATGGCTGTTTCTACAGTCAGTGCGCAGGATGCAGCAGCCGGAGCAGCGATTTTTAAGCAAAAGTGTACCGCTTGTCATGGTATTGAAAAAGCGGTCGTTGGTCCGGCATTGAAAGGTGTTGATACCAAGTATGACGAAGCATGGCTGATTAAGTGGATTAGAAATGCTCCTGCCTTCATTGCTTCAGGCGATGCCCAAGCAGTAAAAGCATCTGAGTATTCACCGGCTATGATGTCGGCATTTCCGGAATTATCCGACGACGATATTAAGAATATCATAGCTTATGTGAAAGTTGGGGATGTTAAGCCTGCGGCAGATCCCAATGCAGCAGCCGGAGCAAATGCAGCTGCTACCGCTCAGGGTGGAATAAGTAATTTCATGCTGTTTGGTCTGCTCGCTGTCATCATCATTGCCTTTCTGGTAATTCTGGTTCTAAATCGTGTAATCAGTACTTTGGAGCGTGTGATGCTTCAGAAAAAGGGTATTGAAGTTGAGGAGGAAGAAGCTGCTGGGGCCAAAGATCGCTTCGGAGGGCTCAGAAAGCTTTCCAAAAATAAGAAATTCATCCTCTTCATTGTATTGCTTTGTGTGATTTTCCTTGGTTCAGCAGGCTGGAAGGGAATGTGGGAAACGGGTGTGCATACGGGATATCAACCTGTTCAACCAATTAAATTTTCTCACCAATTACATGCAGGAGTAAATAAAATTGATTGTCAATATTGTCATTCAGGGGCTTATTCCTCAAAGCATGCATCCATTCCATCGCTTAATGTTTGTATGAACTGCCACAATTATGTTACGGCATCTGAGAAGTATGATGGAAAAACATCACCTGAAATCATGAAGATTTATAATGCACTTGACTACAATGAAGATACCAAAGTTTATGGTAACAACACCAAACCGGTTGAGTGGATTAGAATCCATAATCTACCTGATTTAGCTTATTTCAATCATTCGCAACATGTTTCCGTTGCAGGCATAGAATGTCAAAAATGTCATGGTCCGATTCAAACCATGGAGGAGGTTTATCAATATTCTCCTTTAACCATGAAATGGTGTATTAATTGTCACAGAGAAACAGAAGTTAATCACAAGGACAATCCTTATTACGACAAGTTGATTGCTGCTCATGATAAGTTGAAAAAGGGTGAGAAAGTTACCGCAGCAGTTTTAGGCGGACTTGAATGTGCTAAGTGTCACTACTAATAGAATAATTTTAAGATAACATTACGTATACTTTATATAGCTTGAATGGAAAGCAATAAAAAATACTGGAAAGGTTTAGAAGAACTGCAGAACACTAAGGATTTTGTTGAGAAAAACAAAAACGAGTTCGCTGAACCACTTCCTATGGAAGAAGTTCTGAATGAAGCCGGTTTAAATACCGTAACTCCACGTCGCGACTTTTTGAAGGCGCTGGGATTTGGTTTGGGGGCAGTAACTCTTGCTGCTTGTCAGACTACTCCCGTTCACAAGTCAATCCCTTACTTGGTTAAACCTGAAGAAATAGTACCGGGTATTCCTAATTACTATACTTCTACGTTCAATGGTCACAGTGTTTTAGTTAAAACTCGTGAAGGCCGGCCGATAAAGATTGAGGGTAATCCAAATTGTATTCTGAGCAAAGGCAGTTTGGATGCTAAAGGACAAGCCTCAGTGCTTGATCTTTATGATGTATCCAATTTAAAAAATCCAGTTTTAAATGATTCAGAAGTTAGTTGGGCTAAAATTGATGAGTTTGTAAAGGCTGAACTTGCCAAAATTAAAACAAGCGGCAAAAAAATTCGGATAGTCTCCAATACAATTAACAGTCCGTCGACTAAAGCCGTAATTGCCGACTTTACAGCGCAATATCCTTACACAAAGCACATTCAGGTTGATGCGGTGTCTTACACCGGTATAATCAAAGCAAATGAAAATAGTTTTGGAAAGGCAGTTCTTCCGAAATACCGTTTTGACAGAGCTGATTTGATTGTAAGTTTTGGTGCTGATTTTCTGGGTACCTGGATCTCTCCGGTTGAATTTAGTCGCCAATACACATCTAAAAGAAATAACACTGCCTTACAAGGTAAAAAAATGTCACGCCACATCCAGTTCGAGACTGGTATGAGTTTAACAGGTACCAATGCTGATGCCCGTCTTCCCTTGAAGCCGTCTGAGGAAGGTATTGCTCTTTTAAACTTGTATGCTGCGTTAGGTGGGGCTGTAACAGGGACAAAACCTTTAGCTAATAATCCTAACGTAGAAAAGGCAATTGCACTGACCGCTAAGGAGTTAACTGCGGCTAAAGGAAGGGCATTGGTAATCAGCGGATCGAATGATGTATCCACTCAAATTCTTGTCAATGCGATTAATTCCGTTTTAGGAAGTTATGGCACAACGATTGATTTAGATAATCCATCTTATCAGTTTTCAGGAAATGATGCTGAATTTACGGAGTTTATCAATGAAATGAATCGTTCTGAAGTTGATGCAGTTTTCTTTTTGAATAGTAATCCTGCCTACGAGTTCAATGATACTAAAGCATTTACAGATGCCTTGAGTAAGGTTAAATTACGTGTTTCTTTTGCAGATCGTCAGGATGAAACCGCTTCATTATGTCAGGTTATTGCTCCAAATCATCATTACCTTGAATCATGGGGTGATTCCAATCCCGTTGAAGGATATTATACGATCATTCAGCCTACCATCAACCCGGTTAATAATTCTCGAAATGCTGAGCAAGGCTTGTTAATCTGGGCTGATGCTGCCGTTAGCGATTACTATCAATATATCCAGAATAACTGGGCTAAAACAGTTTTAGCTCAATCTGGTACCAGCTGGAAGCTTCTTCTGCAAAAGGGCTCGGTTACTCTTCCTGAAAGATCCGCCGCTACTTATACATTCTCTCGTGAACTTGATTCAGTGGTTCAGACAATTTTAGCTGAAAGTAATGCACTCGCTAAAGCTGGTGATAATGCTGTAGAACTTCATATTTATCAGAATGTTTCTGTTGGAGATGGGAAGTCGGCTAATAACCCATGGTTACA
The DNA here is from genome assembly GCA_016868395.1 of Bacteroidota bacterium. Classification (GTDB taxonomy): domain Bacteria; phylum Bacteroidota; class Bacteroidia; order Sphingobacteriales; family Sphingobacteriaceae; genus Daejeonella. The sequence continues at coordinate 4,291 of VGGW01000002.1, forward strand.
AGAGTTGCCTGATCCGGTTTCCAAGGTAACCTGGGACAACTATGCTGCAATCAATGCTAAGTTTGCCGAGAAATTAGGGATCGCTGAAAGGGATCTTGTTGAAATCAAGACTGATAAGCATACCATTACTTTACCTGTCCTGATACAACCCGGACAGGCATACGGAACGGTTTCGGTTGCTTTAGGATATGGTAGAACTAAAGCAGGAAAAGCAGGTTCGGAAGTTGGTCAGAGTGCCTACCCATTCCTACGTTTGGTTAATGCAACTTTCCATACGGCATCTGCTGCAAGTTTGACCAAAACATCAGGAACATATGAGCTGGCTCAAACTCAAACCCATCATTCCATTGAGGGTAGAAATATCGTTCGCGAGACTACCTTGAAAGACTACTTGAAAGATCCTAATTCAGGTACTGGTCACGCTCACGTAAATCACTATGATTTATGGAATGAATATGAGCAGCCCGGACATAGCTGGGTGATGGCCATCGATCTGAATGCCTGCACCGGTTGTGGAGCATGTATTGTGGCTTGTAATGCCGAAAATAATGTTCCTGTTGTTGGTCGTGACGAGGTTCGTCGTCGTCGTGAAATGCACTGGATTCGTATTGATCGGTATTACACCGTTAATGAAGATGGAAATAAAGTAACTGAAGAGAAGGAAATAGAGAAACTTGAAAATATTGACAAAGTTTCTGTTATACATCAGCCAATGATGTGTCAGCATTGTGACCATGCTCCTTGTGAGACTGTTTGTCCGGTGTTAGCAACTGTTCACTCTTCGGAAGGTTTAAACCAAATGGCTTACAACCGTTGCATTGGAACACGCTATTGCGCAAACAACTGTCCATATAAAGTGCGTCGTTTTAACTGGTTTAACTATTGGAATGATTCACGTTTTGACAACTATATGAACAATGAGTTTACTCAACTTGTTCTTAACCCTGATGTTACTTCACGCTCAAGAGGGGTAATGGAAAAATGCTCCATGTGTGTTCAGCGTATTCAGGCAGGTAAACTCAAAGCTAAATTAGAGAAGCGTACTCTGAAAGATGGAGACGTTAAAGTTGCATGTCAGCAAACATGCCCTACTAATGCAATTATCTTTGGAGATGGAAATGATCCTGAATCTGAAGTATCAAAAGCATTAAAGAGCGAACGTACCTACTATGTACTGGAGGAACTGAACGTGAAGCCGGGTGTAGGATATCAAACAAAAGTTAGAAATACTGTAGAGGTTTAATACAAGAAATAAAAAAGAATATGTCATCTCATCACGAGTCTATACTTAGAGAACCCTTAGTAACCGGTGAAAATATTACCTATTCAAAGGTCACCGAGGATATATTGGTTCCTGTAGAAAATAAGCCAAATAAAGCTTGGTGGATTGGTTTTATTGTATCCGCCCTTGGTGCCGGACTTTGGGTATTCTCTGTTAGCTGGACCTTCTGGTTTGGTATTGGCGAATGGGGCTTAAATAAAACAGTAGGCTGGGCCTGGGATATTACCGGTTTCGTTTGGTGGGTAGGTATTGGTCACGCCGGTACCTTGATCTCGGCAGTCTTACTCTTGTTCCGACAAAACTGGCGTAATTCAATTAACCGATCGGCAGAGGCAATGACTATTTTCGCGGTTATCTGTGCCGCTAGCTACATCATTTCCCACATGGGACGCCCCTGGTTATTCACCTGGGCATTACCACTGCCAAATCAATTCGGATCATTATGGGTTAACTTTAACTCCCCATTAGTTTGGGACGTTTTTGCGATCTCAACTTATTTCTCGGTTTCATTAGTATTCTGGTACACAGGTTTACTTCCTGATATTGCAACGATTCGGGATCGTGCTGCGGGAGCTCGTCGCCGTATTTATTCCATTTTATCTTTTGGCTGGAATGGTTCAGTAAAGACTTGGCAGCGTTTTGAATTGGTATCCCTGATATTAGCAGGTGTCTCTACTCCTTTGGTACTTTCAGTACACACGATTGTATCGATGGACTTTGCAACTTCCTTGGTTCCAGGATGGCATACCACCATCTTCCCTCCATATTTCGTGGCAGGCGCAATTTTCTCTGGTTTTGCAATGGTACAAACCTTATTACTCATTACTCGCAAGGTGATGAATTTTGAAAATTACATCACTATGTTTCACATTGAATCGATGAATAAAATTATCATTCTAACAGGGTCAATTGTGGGGGTAGCTTATCTAACCGAATTATTTATCGCCTGGTACTCTGGAGTTGAATACGAGCAGTATGCATTCCTGAATAGAGTGAGTGGTCCATATTGGTGGGCCTACTGGATTATGATGACTTGTAACGTAATCTCTCCACAATTGTTCTGGTTCAAAAAGATTCGTACCAGCATAGCTTTGTCCTGGTTATTATCCATTGTGGTGAATATCGGTATGTGGTTTGAGCGTTTTGTGATCATTGTCACCTCCTTGCACCGTGATTATCTTCCTTCAAGTTGGGTGATGTTTTACCCAAGTTGGGTTGATGTCGGGGTATTTATCGGATCGATCGGGGTATTCTTTACCTTATTCCTTCTTTTCCTAAGGGTATTACCTGCTATTGCGATGGCGGAGGTTAAACTATTATTGAAGAGTTCAAGTGATCAAGCTAAGAAAAAATTGATCGCTGAGAAGGCCGTTAATCGTGTAGAGGCTGAGTATTATCTGGAGTCGCTCGAAAAATATGACAGTATTTCTCCAAATGTTGCTGAATTGCAAAAAGTTTAAAGATGAGTAATATAAAATATATTTTAGGTCATTTTGAGGATCCGGATGATCTGATGCACGGGATAGAAAAATTACAGGAAAATAGCGTTAGTATTTACGATGTCTACACTCCTATGCCAATCCATGGTATTGAGGATAAATTAGGAATTAAACGATCAAGGTTAGGTAAAGTTGCTTTTGGTTTCGGTTTGACCGGTACCATCACTGCAATTTCTATGATCACCTATATGTTGGTTATTGACTGGCCAATGAATATTGGGGGTAAACCTCACTTTGCTTTTCCCGATTTTATTCCAATCATGTTTGAGTTGACCGTTTTGTTTGCGGCTTTTGGAATGGTTGGAACGTATTTTTTCGTCAATCACTTGGCTCCGGGTCGTGCGCCGAGAGTAATGGACTTGAGAGCAACCAATGATAGATTCGTGATCGCCATTGATGCAAGGACAAATACATCACATGATCAAATAGATAGTATTTTAAAAGAAGCAGGTGCTGTTGAAATAAAGCACAACGAAAGGAAATATGTTAGTTATGAATAAGCGCCTAATAATTTGTACCGCTTTTTTAACTGTAGCCGCTGTTACGGTTATTTCTTCCTGTTCAAATAATAGAAGTACAGGGCTTGAGTTTGCCCGTAATATGTACGATCCGATTGGGTACAATCCGGATCAGCCAAACAAGAACTTTAAGGACGGTAAAACTGCACAGGATCCGCCTGCAGGCACAATGCCTGTAGGATTCGACAAATATGATCTTTATCCAAATACGCTGGAGGGCTATCAGGCTGCAAGTGCGGAAATGACAAATCCACTTCCTGTAAATGTAGCTACACTCGAGCAGGGTAAAACATTGTATTTAAACATGTGCTCTCATTGTCATGGCCTTGAAGGAAAAGGCGATGGTTCTATCGTCAAAATGGGTGAATTTCCAGCTCCACCTTCCTATGCTACCGGAAACTCTTCAAGAGGGGGCAGCATGAAAGATCTTACAGATGGCAAAATTTATCATACCATCACCCATGGTGTGAACCTAATGGGTCCTCACAAATCTCAACTATCTCCTGAGCAAAGGTGGAAAGTTGTTATGTACGTTCATGAATTACAAAAATTACAATAGTCAATTGCTAAAACCAGATGGGAAATCATAATCATACTCATAATTTCACAGAACAATTTGTATTTTCAGGAAAATTGAAAACCTGGACCTTACTAGCAATAGTGCTTGGAGTTCTTACTATAGCGTTTGGTTTATTGACAGGTCAGCAGGAGCGTACTTTCGCCAACTTGCTATTGATGGCATATTACTTTACTTGTGTATGCGCAACGGGCTTATTCTTTTTGGCAGTGCAATATGTAGCACAGGCAGGATGGGCAACCGGTTTGTTAAGAATACCTCAGGCAATGTCGAGGGTTCTGCCTATTGCATCACTCGTTTTATTCGTTGTTTGTGCCGCAGGTTTATTAACGCACAATTTATATCATCACTGGAATGGAGAGGGTCTGACAGATCCAAGCAGCCCTAATTTTGATAAGATAATTGCTGGTAAAGCAGGTTACCTGAATGTGCCTTTCTTTTTGACCAGATTGGCCATCTTCCTTGGAGCTTACAGCTTTTTTGCCTGGTTGTTTGCTAAGTATACAAAAGGACAAGAATTAGAAGGCGGACTTGTTTATCATGATAAAAACTTTAAATGGTCGGCTATATTTTTGATTGTTTTTGGTTTCACAACTCCAATATGGGCTTTTGATACCATCATGTCGCTGGAGGCTCATTGGTTCTCAACAATGTTCGGCTGGTACAATTTCGCCGCGATGTGGGTTAGTGGTCTTTGTGTAATCACACTAATCATTCTATTGATGAAGAAGGCAGGTTATCTAAGTTGGATTAATGAAAACCACCTTCATGACCTTGGTAAGTTTATTTTTGCGTTCTCCATCTTTTGGACATATGTATGGTTCTCGCAGTTTGTTTTGATCTATTATGCGAACATGCCTGAGGAAACAGTTTACTTTTACAAACGCTGGGAGCCAGAGTATCTTCCTTGGTTTTGGTTAAATATCATTATCAATTTTGCTTCCCCTTTATTAATTCTCATGTCAAGAAAATCCAAGCGTCAAATGAATACGTTAATGTTTGTATGTATCCTACTTTTGTGTGGTCACTGGCTTGATTATTATATGATGATTATGCCGGGTACTGTTGAGTCTCACAGAAGTTTTGGCATTATCGAGATTGGGATAGCAATTGGGTTTATAGGGTTATTTACATTTCTTACTCTAAATCAATTGAGTAAGAAATCGTTGGTTACAGAAAACCACCCTTTCTTGCAAGAAAGTATTAACCACCAGATTTAAACACAGTTCTTAATAGCTAAAAGAAAATTTACGAATAAAATGAGGTTAAGAGAAATTTTTAATATCAGGACTGTAGCTGCAATACTAGTTATATGCACTCTTAATGTAACTAACACTGTAACTTTTGCTCGGGTTCAGGATTCTACAATTAGTTCAACAACTGCGGCAATTGATACTGCTGCTAAAGCTGGTTCCATTGACTTGGTTCCATCGTCCGCACCCTTAATCAGTACGGCAGTGGATACCGTAGCAAGATACGCGAACATGCAACCAATCGTCGAAACAAAGGATTACTCTGAGTCTTACAAAGTAGCTACTTATTATGTTTTAATGTTCTTGTTGCTCTGTGTTTTTATAGCCATCATTGGCAAAATTCTAAAGGTACATGAGATAAGTCGTGAGATGCAAGGTCTAAAAGCAGCTTTCAACGGGCGTAGAATTCAGGGAGTCTTTCTTGGCATCTTCCTGCTGTTTGGTCTGTACGGTGTGTACTGGTCCTATGCCGTTCAAGGGCCAATGAGTTTACATGAATCGGCATCTGAGCACGGCTTGGATATTGACTTTATGTTTAATACCACCCTAGTTATAACTACAATCGTATTCATCTTAACACATATTGCTCTTTTCGGCTTCTCCTTTCAATACAGAGGATCAGAAAATAGAAAAGCTTATTTCTTTCCTCATAATAACTCCTTGGAAAGAATTTGGACTATTGTTCCGGCAATTGTTTTAACGGTGTTGGTGCTGCTAGGATTTTTCACCTGGAGAGGGATAACTAATGTTTCTGCTGAGGATCAGAAGAAAGCAATTAATATTGAGGTAACAGGGGAGCAATTTAAGTGGTCTCTTCGCTATGCCGGTTTTGATAATCAAATTGGAAATCGTAACTACAAACTCACTACTCCAACTAATGGGCTCGGAATTGATTTTAAAGATCAGAAGAGCTGGGATGATAAACTGACGAGTGAGATAGTTATTCCTGTCAACAAAGCCGTACGCATTGTAATTAACTCTAAAGACGTATTGCATAGTTTTTATTTACCTGATTTTAGGGTTCAAATGAATGCCGTGCCGGGTATGCCAACTACATTTCAGTTTACTCCTCGTCTTACAACAGCCCAAATGAGAGAAAAGAGAAATAACCCGGCATACGATTACGTTCTCCTTTGTGCTAAGATTTGTGGTGCCGGTCATTATAATATGCAAGCCAAGGTAACAGTGGTTTCGGAGGCTGAGTATGCAGCTTGGTTGGCCAAGCAGCCTTTGTACTACAATGATGACGTTAAAAGGGAACTTCAACTGGTTGAAAATTCCAAAACTGAAGAAATCAACAAAATGGCTTTAAATAAAAATAATACTATAAAATAATTATGGCAAGCACAGCAATACACGATGCAGTCGTATCTCACCAACACGACGATCACGGTCACGATCACGGACATCATAAGGAAACATTTATTACTAAATATATCTTTAGTCAGGATCATAAAATGATCGCTAAACAATTCCTGATTACAGGGATTGCCATGGCAGTTGTTGCTATGATTTTATCAATCCTCTTTAGATTACAATTGGCTTGGCCTGACGAGAGTTTTCCATTGTTGGAAACCTTTCTTGGCGAAAAATGGGCCGAAGGTGGTAGAATCAAACCCGATTTTTACCTTGCTATTGTAACAATACATGGTACCATGATGGTATTCTTCGTATTAACTGCAGGATTAAGCGGTACCTTCAGTAACTTGCTCATTCCCCTTCAATTAGGGGCCAGGGACATGGCCTCTCCATTCCTGAACATGATTTCCTACTGGTTGTTTTTTCTGTCATGCGTCATTATGATGGGTTCTTTCTTTGTTGAAAGCGGACCGGCAAGTTCAGGATGGACTGTTTATCCGCCTCTTTCGGCCCTGCCTAAAGCAATTAGCGGCTCAGGAACCGGTATGACCCTTTGGCTAATTAGTATGGTCTTGTTTGTTGCATCTGCTCTTATAGGTGCATTAAATTACATTTCAACCATCCTAAATATGCGTACTAAAGGGATGGATATGTGGAAAATGCCTTTAACTATTTGGGCATTCTTCCTTACCGCAATTGTTGGGGTATTATCATTCCCGGTATTAGTTTCGGCAGTGGTACTCCTAATCTTTGATCGTAGTTTCGGTACCAGTTTTTACCTTTCTGATATTGTTGTTGCTGGGCAAGTACTTCCCAACCAAGGCGGTAGCCCGGTCTTATGGCAACATTTGTTCTGGTTCCTTGGTCACCCGGAGGTTTACATTGTCATTATGCCGGCATTGGGTATTACATCAGAGGTAATCGCAACGAATTCCAGGAAGCCAATTTTTGGTTATCATGCCATGGTTTATTCCCTTATTGGAATCACCGTATTGTCTTTCATTGTTTGGGGTCATCATATGTTTGTAACTGGCATGAACCCATTCCTTGGAGGGGTTTTCATGATTACTACCCTAATTATTGCAGTACCTTCAGCAGTAAAAACCTTTAATTACTTGGCAACAATCTGGAGAGGAAATCTTCGCTTCACACCGGCAATGTTATTTGCAATCGGTTTGGTATCATTCTTTATCTCTGGTGGACTCACCGGGATATTTCTAGGAAATGCTGCCCTGGATATTAATCTTCACGATACCTATTTCGTAGTAGCTCACTTTCATCTGGTTATGGGTTGTGCAGCCATATTTGGTATGCTTTGCGGAGTTTATCACTGGTATCCTAAGCTGTTTGGCAGAATGATGGATGAGCGTTTAGGCTATCTTCACTTCTGGGCAACATTTATTGGGGCTTACCTTGTATTTTTCCCAATGCACTTTATGGGTATTGATGGTGTCCCACGCCGTTATTATGCTTTTACTGAGTTTGCATTTATGCAAGAATGGTTGACAGTGAATGTATTTATAACATGGGCAGCAATTATTTCGGCAATTGCACAAATTGCTTTTTTGTGGAATTTCTTTTATTCCATCTATTATGGAAAAAAATCACCGCAGAATCCATGGGAATCAAATACCCTGGAATGGACTGCGCCGGTAGAACATTTACATGGAAACTGGCCTGGAGAGATCCCATCAGTACATCGCTGGCCTTATGATTACAGCAAACCCGGTCATCATACTGATTTTATTCCTCAAACTACTCCTTTTTCTGAAACGATGAGTTCTAATTTAATTCATGATTTTGAGGGAAACCCGGAAGCCGAGCACATACAACAACAGTGGGATAAGGAACATGCTCCAGAACGATATACTCCGGAGCAGGTTTAATCTGTAAGGGTAATTTATTAATGCAGGTGATATCTTGATATCGCCTGTTTATTATATGAATATTCTATCCGCCGAATTCGAAAGGGATTTCCCAACGTAAAAATCCTGATAAGGATGGATTTCTGTCGTTGGAATTCTAATGAATGGTTCCTTCTTTGAGGGCCTTTATTTAACGATACTGACAATTGATAGGAAAAAGTGAAACAGAAATTATAGTGAGTAATTTTATATCCGACTTTAATAAATTAATTAAGTTAAGGCTAACGCTCACTGTAGTTTTTTCTGCTTCCATTTGCTTTCTTATGGGTAGTAAAGTTCAAGGTGATGTGAACTGGTTTAATTGGATTATATTGACGATAGGTGGGTTTTTAGTCACGGCTGCTGCCAATGGCTTTAATGAGATCATTGAAAAAGATTTGGATGGATTAATGAAAAGAACTATGGACAGACCAATTCCATCTGGCAAAATGACCACCGGACAGGCCTTAGGCCTTAGTTTAATCATGGGAATTTTGGGGACTTATCTTCTGGTGAGACTTAATTTTCCGACCGGAGTGCTCTCTGTGTTTTCTATTTTTTTGTATGCATTTGTTTATACCCCAATGAAGCGGAAATCTCCAATAGCCGTATTTATCGGCGCATTCCCAGGGGCTTTGCCTCCTTTGATTGGTTATTTTGCGGCTTTTAATGAACCTAAAGTTTCCTGGATTCCCATTATTTTATTCCTGATCCAGTTCGTGTGGCAATTCCCGCATTTTTGGGCAATTGCCTGGGTTCTGGATGAAGACTATAAAAGGGCAGGATTTCGTTTATTACCCAGTACCAAACAAGACGGAACAAGTGCGTTGCTTATACTTATTTCAACGATTATCCTTGTGCCGGTAAGCCTGATGCCCACGATATATTTGATGCCATCTGGCCAGGCTTTTGCCGGGAATAGCTATGCCCTTATTGCATTGCTTGACGGACTGTTTTTTGTTTGGCAGGCCATTCAGCTCTATAAAAAAAGAGAGGCGTCTTTTGCTAAAAAGTTGATGTACACCTCATTTATTTATCTTCCTTTGATGCAATTAACGCTCTTGTTTGACTTTGTATTAAAATAATTTAACTAAAATGGAGAATTTACAAATTGAAGATAGATTGAATTTAAAAGCCAAGAAGTTTTTGATGTGGCTTTTTATTATTGCTTCTTTTATGATGTTTGCTGCTTTAACCAGTGGTTTTATTGTTTATACCGAAGGAAATGCTGAACGTGGGATTAAAGTCTTACTACCTAAGGCATTTATGGTCAGCTCCGTCATTATAATTATAAGCAGTATTACCGCTCATATGGCCTACCTTGCTGCCAGGGGCCTTCAATTTTCTAAGCAGAAGCTTTACATCACCTTAACAATTATTCTGGGAATTGCTTTTTTCTATAGTCAGTTTACGGCTTGGCAAGCCTTGTATGATTCAGGAGCTTATTTTGTAAACTACAATGCTTCACAATCCTTTATTTATGTGTTCAGTGGGGCGCATTTGTTACACGTAATTGTTGGAATCTTTTTTCTAATCTATGCCCTTATAGGTGCTGTTCGAACGATTCCCCAAGTACGGAATGTATTTAGAATGGAAGTCGCTTCCATTTTTTGGCATTTTCTTGATATCTTATGGATTTATCTATATGTTTTCTTACTTTTGAATCAATAATAACCCAATATACCATTGTTTAAATGAATACTACTGTATCAAAATTAGATGAAATAAAATCTGACGCCTGGAGCGGCGGGAAATCACCTTTTTCTGTAGAATACGGAAAACTTATGATGTGGTTTTTCCTACTATCGGATGCATTTACATTTTCTGCATTTCTAATCTATTATGGAGCCCAACGCTTCAGTAAAATTAGCTGGCCTGATCCTGATTTGGTTTTTCAATCTATACCTGGTTTAGCCGATCATGGTTATCCTCTGGTTTTTGTCGGTATAATGACCTTTATTTTGATCATGAGTTCAGTAACCATGGTGCTTGCTGTAGAGGCAGGTCATCGTAACGCTAAAAAAGAGGTTGTATGGTGGATGATCGCCACAATTATAGGGGGTTTAATGTTTCTTGGTTGTCAGGCCTTGGAGTGGTCTCACTTGCATCATGAAGGTTATTGGTGGGGAAGCTTTCCGACATCTTATACCGGTCAGGATACTGTTGGAGCACTTCAATTTGCAAACTTATTTTTTACCATTACAGGATTCCACGGTTTTCACGTGTTTACCGGTGTATTGATTAATATTATCATTCTGTTCATGGTACTTGGGAATGTTTTCCAAAAGAGCGGAAGCTACCTGATGGTTGAAAAAGTTGGGTTATACTGGCACTTCGTAGACCTTGTTTGGGTATTTGTATTTACTTTTTTCTATTTAGTTTAAAATTCTGATAATCGAAATAAAATGTCAGCAGAACACACACACGAAGAACATGCCGGTGAGCATGAAGGAATGACCAAGAAGAAAATTTGGCAGGTTTTCTTTTATCTTTTAGGAATTACAGCCCTTGAATTCTTTATTGCTCTTTATTTAATTCCCAAAGGTATAGTAGGTCATGGAATTGGTAACTTCGCTTACATTGTCCTTACCCTGGTAAAAGCCTTTTATATAGTGGCTTATTTCATGCACCTGAAATTTGAAAAATTTGCACTTAAAACAGGTATTACTGTTTCATTGTTGTTTATTATTTATTTCATAGTGCTCATGCTCATTGAAGGAAACTACCAGTTCATTCAAATGAATTAATGAGTTTACCCTCTTTTCCCGCTAAGAAAATCCTGATTCTGCTGGTATTGTTGGCAGTGCCCGGGTTTGTCTATTATCTTTTAAAGGAAAAAGGACAAAATCGATATCGCCCCCTCAACATCTATGGGGAAAAACAGGTTGCCAAAACATTTCGAACTAAAAGAGGTAAACAGATCCCGGATACCATTTATCACGTTATTCGTGATTTTAGCCTTTTGAATCAGGATTCAAACATTGTCAAGTTTCCCGCGGATAGTAATCAGATTACGGTTGTCAACTTTTTTTATACACGATGCCCACTTTTATGTCGTAATATAAACAATGACTTAGCAAGAGTAGCAAAAATGTATAGTAAAAATCGTTTGTTGCGCTTTCTGTCAATCAGTGTTGACCCGGATTATGACAGCCCCTCAGTGCTGGCTCAATACAGTAAACCTTATGTCTCAGAAAATAAAAAGTGGGATTTTTTAACTGGTGACAAAGAATTGATTTATGCTCTGGCAAAGTCTGATTTTATGGTGGATGCCATAGCGGATACTATCGGAAACAAAAATATTGTACATAGTACTATGCTCATCCTCATCGACCCCCAAAAGCGAATAAGGGGATATTATGATTCAAGCTTAGGTCAGGAACAAGTGTCCTTGCTGGCTGATGAAATTAAACTATTAATCACTGAAGAACTTAGAAGCATCAAGCTAAGATAAAGGGTAACCAAAATTAATTTGATAAATCAAAATCATGAATGATAAACAAATTTCGAGACTTATTACAGCAGTTTCAATAGTGGTTTTAATTGTTGTAGTTATATTACAAAGTAAGATCCTAAATATTTTCCCTCAAAAGGAATTAATTCCTCTCTGGGTATTTTCGCTTCCTTTGTTCAATGCCATTCTTAATGGCACTTGTAGCGTGTTACTTATACTGTCCTTGTATTTTATCAAAAGGAAGGATATTAAAACCCATAAAAATCTTAATATTCTTACCTTTATTTTATCTTCTCTTTTTCTGGTATCCTACATAATATTTCATGCAACCGGCATAAAGACCACTTATGGTGGCCAAGGTTTGATTCGCAGTATCTACTATTTCATATTGATTACGCACATCATTCTGGCTGCAATTGTGTTGCCACTCGTGTTGTTTAGTTTTCAAAAAGGTTTACAAATGAAGGTTGAACAGCATAAAAAGTTAGTTCGCTGGACTTATCCCATCTGGCTTTATGTCACCATAACCGGGGTATTAGTATATGTGATGATTTCACCTTATTATACTTTTTAAATCCACTTTTTTGTTATTCTTTTTAATCAGTAGACTGTAAACTTATAGTTGGATCAATTCATTTTATTAGTATAATTCTCGAAATCGGTGTAACTTTACTGCATGAGAACGCTCAAATTAATACTTGTAGGTTTCGTTTTTATTTTTTCATCACTGATTTCAACAGAACTATCAGCACAATGTTCAATGTGTGCCTTAAATGCTGAAAATTCTGTGCAAAATGGTAATAATCAGGGTAAGGGGCTTAATAATGGCATTTTATACCTTTTAGCTGCACCCTACCTTGCAATGGCCGGTGTTGGTTTTCTATGGTATAAAAAGTATAGACGCAAAAATGTCAATCTAAACATCAAGGATAGTAAGATTAATCTCAATTAGAATCCAAATGGATTCGCTGCCTCTCCGTTCATACCTTGATTAATACTCTTATGGCAAAGACCTCTAAATTCGTCGCGATTGCATTATCAAAATGTCCTAAATGCAGAAGAGGAAAGGTTTTCACAGGTACTTTGTATGGGCTTAATTTTCAGAAAACAAACGACCACTGTTCACATTGCGGAATGAAATTTGAAATTGAGCCCGGCTATTTTTATGGTGCGATGTATGTCAGTTATGCGTTTGTAGTAGCCGAAATGTTGAATGTGGGATTGATAACCTATATAATCACCGGGAATGAAACCTCCCCCTGGTTGTACATTTCAACAATTATTGGTTCGATTTTATTCCTAACTCCAATCAATTATCGATATTCCAGAATATTTTTATTGCACTTTCTGACTCCCAAAATTAAATATTACCCTGAATACGATACGGATGATAAGCCCGGCAACATTTGATTTCTTAACCGAACTGAATGCGAATAATAACCGCGAGTGGTTTCATACAAATAAATCACGCCATGACTCAGCCCGTGGCAATGTACTCGAGTTTGCAGGCAAGCTGATAGAAAATCTTTCTAAATTTGATACTTCTATTTCTTCAGATCTCGATCCCGGGAACTGTATAATGCGTATTTATCGCGATGTTCGGTTTAGTAATGACAAAACACCAAATAAGACTAATTTCGGACTCGGATTTTCGGAGTTTGGTAAGAATTTTAAGGTGGCGGGTTATTACTTGCATATTCATCCTGAACACTCATTTCTTGCAGGGGGATGTTGGATGCCTGAGGCAGATATTCTGAAGTCAATTCGGCAGGAAATCGATTATAATGGAAATGATTTTCATCAAATTATAGATGATAAATCCTTCAAAGGATATTTTGGGGAGCCTGACTCCCAGTATAAATTAAAGACTCCACCAAAGGGTTATCTTCATGATCATCCGGATATTGAATACCTTAAACTTAAGAGTTTTACATTTAGTCATCCCTTAGGCAAGCTTGAGCTCAGTAATTCAGATGCAGTTAAGCAAATAAGCGAGGGATTTATACTTTTATATCCATTTATTGCGTTTTTAAGAAATGCTACTTCATAATTTTTTTCAATGAGAAAATCAATTTACACCTCAATTTTTTTCATATTCTACCTATTTTCCCTTTCTTCCTGCGTGGTCATGTCGACCAGGAAGTATAATAATCTAATTTTTCAAAAAGACTCAATTTCTTTAGGTTGGGAGAATGCAAGGATAAAAATTAATTCCTTAGAGGAATTAATCTCCAAACTAAGGTCTGATAGTACCAAGCTTGAAGGAAAAATTACTGATTTGGAATCAAAAATTAAGGTTCTGGAGAATACTTTTACAGCACTCAGATCAAACTCTACCTCTGAGATCAGGAAATTGGAATCTGATCTTAAAAATTTAGAATCTGATCTCAAAAAGCGCGAATTAAAATTAAAGGAAGTTGAAGATATTCTTCGTAAACGCGATGAAGCAACTAACGCTCTAAAAAATAAACTGCAAAAAGCCTTGTTGGGCTTTCAACAAAGTGGCTTAACTGTTGATATCCGTGATGGTAAAGTTTATGTTTCCTTAACGGATAAATTATTATTCAGTAGTGGCAGCATTATTATTGATGATAAAGGAAAACTAGCTTTGCGTGAACTTGCAAAAATCCTCAAAACCCAACCGGAGATTAATATTTCTGTGGAAGGGCATACCGATAATCAACGGGTTGTTAATTTGGGTCAGATTAAGGATAATTGGGATTTGAGTGTTTTACGTGCCACATCGGTAGTTAGATTCTTGACAGAAATTGAGAAAATTGAAAACAACAGAATAACTGCAACAGGGAAGGGAGAAAATCAACCACTTGAGCAGAATTCAAATCCTGAAGCCAGAAGCCGTAACAGACGAATTGAGATTGTACTTTCACCTAAACTTGATGAATTGTATAATCTTATCAAGTAAGATGTGCTACAATTTTGAGGATAGATCGTACAGGTAAAACTTGAGAGAGCTACACATTAAAAAGGACTATCGAGGTCTTTGAATGCTGGTAATATCTTGTCTTTTTCTGAAAGGATGATTTCTTGAGAAGATTTGCCCCAATTAATTTTCAGGTCAGAGTCATTCCAAACCACCCCAAATTCAGAATTCTTATCATAAAAATTCGTCACTTTATAGGTGAAGATGGTGTTGTCATCAAGAGTTAAAAATCCATGTAAAAAACCCGGGGGCACCCAAAGCATGAGACGATTTTCTTCGGATAGTTCAATTTCAACATGTTGGCCATAAGTGCCGGATGTTTTACGGATATCTACTGCCACATCAATTACCCTGCCCTTAATTACTCTCACCAATTTGCCCTGAGCGAATGGATCAGATTGAGCGTGAAGTCCTCTTAATGTTCCTTTTTGTGAGAGAGATTGATTATCCTGCACAAAATTGGCATGAATTCCTGCTTTATCGAAAGCATCTTTATTGTAACTTTCGTAAAAGTAACCCCGATCATCTTTCCAAATTTTCGGTTCTATAATCAGCAGGTCCTTTATTTTGGTTTCTATAAAATTCATTCGGTCTCAATATATTCCATTGATGTAGTAAACACTACAAATTTATTCAGGAATTGATCCGGTACATGATTCATCTGATTGTTTCCATAACAGGATAGGTATTCCCTATAATTTTCATTTGAATCAGCAATGTACTGAATACAGTAGGTCAATCCTTCATTTGGTGAGTCTAATACCTTTAGAACACGATAGGAAATAAAATAGCCGGTACCCATTACTTGCACCAAGTATTCTTGTTTCAGCCAGTTCAGCCATGCTTCGTGGATTTCTTCTTCCAGAATAATCGTGACGTTATACAAGATCATTTTGCGAAGATAGGAATTGACTTATTATAAATTAAAAGAAAATACTCAACCCAGCTTATCGCCCCTGAGCTGGCGAAAGCGCTTTCTTGCTTCAATAATGTATAAGCTGCCGGAATAATCATTGATTATTCTTTGATACAATTCAATTGCCTTTTCGGCTTGGTTCAGTTTGTTCTCGTAAATATCAGCAAGCATGAAAAGCGCATCGTCACCCCAAAGATCAGAGCTGTAATTGTCTATAATGAACTGCAATTGAATAATAGCCTGATCCAGATTATTTGAATTTAGGTATATCTTAGACTTAGCCATTAAAATATCATCAACTAGCGAGGTTGAAGGGAATAGTAGATGGATACTGTCTAAGATCGCTAAAGCAGTTTCTGACTGGTTCTTAAAAATGTTTAATTCTGCTTCTGAAAACTTTTTCAGTGCTAGTGTATCATTTTCATTTTGCAAGTTATCAGAGATGAGTAAGCTCAGATTAAGCGCGTCATTTGCAATTAATTGAGAAGTTGAACTTTTCAGCACATCAAGTTGTGCCTTGGCCCAAAGAAATTCACCCTGATAATATGCTAATTTTGCATTTTTAAATCTGGCTTCCTGTCCAAAAACCTCGTTAGGAAATGACTTTTCAACCTGCCCATAAATTAATGCTGCTTCCCAAAGCTCTCCGGATAGAATATAAACATCACCAAGTTCCAATTTAGTTTGTGCAGCCATAATGGGTGTTATTCCGGGTAACTCGATTAGCTTTTGGAGCTGAACTATTGCCTCGGATGGCTTTTTTAAAAAAAAGGCCTGAAGATTTGCCAATTGTCTAATTGCAAAGGCAGTTCCCGAACTTCGGCCATATTCACTCAACAAGGATATATAATCGTTCTCAAGAGAAAGGAGGTCTGAGGCACTTAACTTTCCGCTGGTTAATTGTTTGCTTTTTAAATTTAGTAGATCAATCTTTGCTGGAATGTAATACCTGCTTTTTTCCCCTTTTGTGACAAGATAATCTAAGGCTTCAATAGCCTGTTCATATGCCTGGTTTGCCACGAATAATCTTGAAAGATCAAATACTCTCCCGCCATCTTCTTTCAATCTACGATCCAGAGAGAGGATTTGTCTTAAGGCCATATCAAAATCTTTTTGCTGAATATATTGCCAGGAAAGCAATTCAGTATAAGCAACATGTTGAGGATCTTTTTGTAATCTACGAAGAATAGCAGTTTTTAGCAGATCAAAATCTTCTTTACCTTCCAAGATGTTTCCCATCACACTTTGTGCTTGTGGTAAAGCCTCCGGGTTAGAACTCAACAGCAACAGGTACTCTTGAATAAGCATTGGCTTGTCTTTACGATACCTATATAAACTCAACAAGTCGTAAATAAAAGATTTTTCATCATTGAGTAACTTTCGGCCGTTTAAGAAGGTTTTAATGGAGAAATCATAGGCCTCTGCCCTATAAAAGGTTATCGCCAAATCTTTGATTGCAAACTCGTTTGCCGGCATATTTTTTATCAGGTTATTATAGAGAGCATCTGATTTCTCTTGTTCTCCACGTTCCTGAAATATCCGCCCAAGATCAACAGCGTAATTATAATTTTCGGGATTATTTTTTTGCAGTGTACGAGCCAGCTTTTCCGCTTCATCAAACTTTTTTAACCTCAGCAGACAGCTAAAATAAGGGTCATAATAACTGGAATTTTTTGTCCTGTTAAATAGTTTTTCATAGAGGATGGCAGCTTTTTCATAGTCTCCGGACTGAAAATATTGGACAGCAATTGATTCATCTGAATTTAACTGTGCAATAACTTCTGAAGTTGTAGAAATGATTAAAAAAAAGAGCAGAATCTTTTTCATTAAACCCGATTTACCAGTAATTTATGTATTGCATCAATATAAGTATTTAGCAGAACTTTATTTTAATGATTCTCTAAAAGTTCGTTTTATTCGGTAAAATGGGGTATAAAAATCTCTTGTAGTTTAAATGTTACGATTGTTGTCTCGAACTTAATAATGTATTTATTAATTTAACAGATAAGTTTAAAGATAAGCCTATTGCTTTTTTCTATGAAGCAAGAGGGGGAACATAAGCGGCCAATTGTATATTTTTTGTTTTTAACTTCGGACAAAATCTTTTTTATAATGCCAAGATTTAATTTTTTTTTCTTGATTTTTTTTCTTTGCTGCTTACTTTCCTGCAATATGGAAAAGGCGACAAAGCAAATACCAATAGAAAATTTTTTCATTGTCCCAATTAATACCTCCTATCTAATCTCACCTGATGGAAAGTATATTTCCTATCTAAAGCCAGATAATAATAAAATACATATTTATGTAGAAACTATTGATGGGAAAACTACAACGCAACTTACCTGTGATTCTAATCGTAGCATTTCAAATTATTTTTGGGCAAGCAATGATGAAATACTTTATTTGAAGGGCGCTTCTGAAAACATGGATCCGGGCTTATTTGCCGTTAAAATTGATGGAGATAACAAGCGCGAATTAGTCTCTTTTCCAAATACTAGAATCAGGATGATTTCTTCAGGGCCTCTGCATGATGGGCAGGTATTACTTTCTTTGAATAGACGTGATTCAACAGTTTTTGATGCCTACAGGCTGAATATACAAACTGGGAAATTATCCCTCGTTTTACAGAATCCGGGGAATATTACAAAATGGTACTCTGATCCGCTTGGTAAACTAAGAATGGCTGTTGCCAGCGATGGAGTAAATGAAACCCTATTATATCGGGATCAGGAGAACCAGGAGTTCAAGATTATTTTAACGAATAATTTCAAGACAAGTATTGCTCCGGTCGCGTTCAGCATTGACAACAATTGTATTTATGCTTTATCGAACAAAAATCGTGATAAAATGGCCTTGGTTGAATTGGATTGTGTGAGTGGTAAAGAGCATCGTGTGATCTACAGTAATCCTAAAGTGGATGTTTCTGAGGCTATTTACTCGGTTAACAAGGGTAAACTGATTTATGCGGGTTTTGAAACATGGAAAAAGGAAAGACATTATTTGGATGATTCATTTAAAATAATTTTCAAAAAGCTCGAAGCCTTATTGCCAAACACTGAACTTGTCATAGCCAGTTCAGACTCATTAGAAAGAAAGTTTATTGTAAGAACTTACACGGATCGCAATCCCGGATCATTCTATTTGTATTCAATTGACGATCAAAAGCTTGTCAAGTTGAGTGATGTAAACTCATCTCTGAAAGTTGAAAATATGGCAGAAATGAAGCCTGTCAGTTTTAAATCAAGGGATGGGCTAACCGTAAACGGGTATTTGACTCTTCCGATGGGTATGCCTGTAAGCGACCTTCCTGTGGTGGTTATGCCACACGGTGGGCCTGATGCCCGGAATAGTTGGGGTTATAATCCTGAGGTTCAATTTCTTGCAAGTAGGGGATATGCTGTATTTCAAGTAAATTTCAGAGGATCAAAAGGTTATGGGAAAAATTTTTGGATAGCAGGGTTCAAGGAATGGGGCGGGAAGATGCAAGATGATATTACGGATGGTGTACGGTGGCTCATATCACAAAAAATTGCAGACCCCAATCGTATTGCAATTTATGGGTTCAGCTTTGGCGGTTTTTCTGCCCTTCATGGTCTGATTTCAATGCCCGAATTGTATAAATGTGGAGCCTCTTATTCAGGGTTTACTAATTTATTCACCTATTTTAAGGACATACCTCCTTATTTCAGGCCTTATTTGCAAATGTATTTTGAAACTGTTGGTAATCCGGAAACCGATGCAGATTATTTCAGGGCAGTTTCGCCAATTTTTCATACGGATAAAATTAAGGTTCCGGTTCTCATTGCACAAGGTGCCAGAGATCCCAGAGTCAATGTGAATGAGACCCATCAGTTTGTTAAAGAGTTAAAAAATAATAAAGTGCCTGTTACTTATATTTTCAAGGAAAGAGAGGGGCATGTATTCAGAAACAATGAGAACCGGCTTGAATTTTACAAGAAGCTCGAAGTTTTTCTTGATCAGAATTTAAGCAGGGAATAGTCGGATGCAGGAGTATCAATATCTTTATCGTAAAAATTTCACCCTTGTCCTTGTTTTTTTATTAGTCATTACCTCGGCAATGGCAGGAGCTTTAATTCTTGGCTATAATTTAACATCAAGATATGTTGAAAACGAATTTGCCTCGCAAAAGATTGATGTACTGGAAGAAACTATTAACCCATACAATGAATTTTTTCAAAATAAAATTCCTCAAATATCCTTCTATCAAGGTTATTTAGATTCCTCTCAGGCAATAAAATACATTGATACAATTTTAAAAAAGTTCCAATTCGTAGATCGGGTTATTTTTTATGATTCTGAAATCAGTAATTACAAAATTCCGAATGGGATCAGTGTTAATAATCTCTCAATCGGTCCGAAGGCTGTATATCAGTTTGGAAGAAATCTTTCTAAAGATTCGATTATACTATATAAAAGCGATCGACCGGATTCAGTTTTTATTATAAAGACAGGAGATGAATTCAATAAAATGGCCGTAAAGTTCGGCGGTTTTATCGAACTGGCAGATACTACTCAGGCCATACAAGATGATGATCGTTTTAATGTTTTTTATGGTATCAGATCGAACAGGATTACTTTCATGAATATTCCAAGACGCGAAGAAATCAAGATTTATAAAGATCTGATGTTTAAAAGTGAACGAAGGTCTCCGGTTTATGAAATGGATATGCTGACTTTTTATTTAAATCCATTAAAGTTGGCAATTATGAATAACCATCCTGACTTGTACCAATCAATTAGTATTAAGCCCCTTGTTTATGAATCGATTGAAAATGATTCAGGATATATGGAAAATGATCTTCCCTTGTACGGGCCTTTTTCAGACTATAAATTATTCTTCAGTTCCGATAAAGGATTTATTAGAAATAAAATTAATTCACGGTTTATGCCAATTGCCGGGGGTTTATTTATCATCTATTTCACTCTTTTATTTATCGGGTATTTGATTTTCAGAAACTTAAATATCAACAGTAAACTGTTTAAGTTACAATATGATTTTATCAATAATTTGACACATGAATTTAAAACTCCGGTTAGTGTAATTAAGATTGCGGGTAATAATATACGGAGTGCATCAAATCTCTCAGATCGTGAAAGACTCCATTATGGCAAAATACTTGATGAAGAGGCAGATAAACTAAATGATCTGATGAATAGATTATTGTCTTTTGCCCAAATTGAGAATAAAGCAATAAAATTAAAGCCCGAAAGTATTAATCTGGAGATTTTTTGTCAGAATATGGTGGATAGTTATCAGCTCAAATATCCCGCATTTGATATTGAATATAATATCCAAAACGTAGAATATTTTAATTCAGATCCGGTCCTTTTGGGAAGTATCTTTCAGAATCTGATTGATAATGCATATAAGTATTCCAACCCGGAAAATAGGAAGTTGAGAATTAACATATACAAAATAAAAAATCGTATTGTTTTTAAGTTTGAAGATCAGGGAATTGGTATTCCTGAGAAAGATTTCAAGAATATTTTTAAAAAGTTTTTTAGGGTACAAAATCAATATAATCAGCAAGGGAGTGTTGGATTAGGTTTGGCATTTTGTGCAGAACTGATTAAATTTATGGGTGGAACAATTACAATAAAAAGTGTGGAGGGAAAGGGTAGCGAGTTTAGAATTGAATTGCCTTACGAAACGTAATTATGGGGAAAGAAATCAAAATTGCAGTAATTGAAGATGATGAAAATCTTCGGTTTTTAGTGGTACATCGGCTTCAAGCTGAAGGATATAAAGTGGTTGAGGCGGCAGACGGGCAGCTTGCTGAGGAGTTGATCATGAATGAAAAACCTGACATTGTTCTGCTTGATTGGATGTTGCCCACAAAGCAGGGTTCTGAGGTATGCCAGAATGTTCGTAAACTGGGTTTTGATAATTTGATCATTATGCTGACAGCTAAGGCACAGGACATTGATAAAATTGATGCTTATAATTTTGGTGTTTCGGATTATGTGACCAAACCTTTTAATATGGATGTACTCGTTGCATTAATTGAAAATAAGGTCAAGTTTTTCATTAATAATGAAAAAACAGAAGTTTATAAATTTGGGAATATGGAACACCACCCCAATACCCATTCTCTACTGCGCGAAGGGAAAAAAATAGAGTTAACCATACTTGAGAACCGAATATTATTATATTTCTTAAAGAATGCAAATAGCGTTATTAATCGGGATGATTTAATGATGGTGGTTTGGGGTTATAATTCTAATGTCAATACACGTACGCTGGATATGCATATTGTTCGTTTAAGGAAGAAGATTGAAAGTAATCCCGACAGACCTCATTTTATGCAGACTGTGCGTGGTGTTGGTTATAAATTCATTATTGATTAAAATTAGATTCCCGCACATCATATTAGGAACTTAAAGTTTATTCAGCATTCTCTGAAATCGCTCGCGCCATTCTGATGTCAATGCTTCGAGCCCGCTCAGGCGCTCTAGCCATTCTTTGTTCTCAAAGTCGTGATACCTGACAAAATTTACATCCATAACGGATATCTTTTCGGGATGAGAACTTATCGGAATCAACCTGTCGTTCTTGTTTACCAAGCCTGTTTTTATTGTCCTTAAATAATATCCTGTAAGCCCCGTTTCCTGTAAATGAATAGGAAATTGTTTGTAATTATGTCTGATTCCAATCATATAACAGGGCCCCCGTGGTTCAGAGACCTCAACAATTGCCTCACCTAATTGATAACGGTCTCCGATATAAATGTTTTCTTCATTTGCATTTTCACCACTAAGCGTAAGGTTTTCACCAAAGGCTGCAGCATCCAAATTAATATTAAGTTCTGACTTCCATTTTTTAAAATGATCTGAATTATAGCAGCATATGGCTTTGTCATTACCACCATGATGTTTGGTGTCAACAACAATATCACCTTCAAAGCCATACATCCCCAATTCGATGCTATCACCGGATATGGCTTGTTTTCTGAATGCCGAATGTGCCTGCTGGTGATCAGAAATCAACAATTCGGGTTTCCCAAGGATATTAATCGATAAAATATTGATATTTTTCACTCGTCAAGTTTTGGTGTATTAATTGTTTTAACTAGTCTAAGGGCTTTATCTGTTAGAACGATTAAATCCTAATAATTATCCCTGAACCAGATTTGTAAAAAATCATGATGGCTCATAAAATCAGGAAGTTACAAATCAGCAGCAATATAAATTGTAGAATCATGGTACCATCCAGAAATAATAAATAGTAATACTCATCTTTTTTCCACTTTGATCTATAAATTAGCCATCCCGTTAAAATTATGCTTAAACATAATCCAAAAAAGTTAGAATCAAACTGCTGAGTGAATAGAACCAGCAAAGAAAGGCAGCTTACAAGCATCCCCAGACTTATGATTAGTGCCCATCTTTCTCCAAAAAGAAGGGGTATCGTTTTCAACTCATAAAGCTTATCCTGATAAATATCGCGGATGTCGAAGGGCACCGTTATGGCTGCAATAAAAAGGAAGCGTTTGGTAAGCAATAGCAAGGTGTCATTGAGTGAAGTAGAAATTAGTTGCTTATTTTCCATTTCAAGAATTGGAAGCAATACGCAGCTCAGTGACCAAACGGAAGCGATTAAGAATAGTTTAAGTCCGGGGATGTTTCTCAACCCGAATTTTTTTTCTTGAATACTGAATAATGGAATGGAATAGGCCACTGATATCAAGGCAAGGCATATGAGCAGAATCATTGCAGTTGTACTCAGAAATAAACTGAGTGGAATTATTGAAAGGGTCGAGATGATACTTATGGTAATCATCAGGCGATGGTGTGAAAATATCCACCTGATCCGTGCTGAAGACGAACTGTTCGGGTTTTTAGGTTTATACAGCAGTATGCTGAAGTTATAAACGCCTAGGGTTGAGCTGAATAAGATTCCTAGAACAAAGATCTCAGGTTCGATTTTTAGTAATTGGTAGGTTACTAAACCTTGAGCTACTGCACAAATTGCAATAAATACATTGCTATACAAAAGGAGGTCGATACTCTGCCTAAGGTATTTGTTCATCGAAAGAATCAGCGATTGTCTTAGGAATCCCCTCGTCGTAATTCAAAGATCGTAATTTCGGGTAAAATACCAACCCTGCCGGGGTAGCCTAAAAAGCCAAACCCAACATTGACATAAAGTTGTTGTAATCCCTCTTTATAATGCCCTGCCCATTCTTTATACACGTATTGCGCCGGGCTCCACTGGAATTTTTCAGTGACCAATCCAAACTGCATGCCATGTGTATGCCCACTAAACATAACATCAATCTGAGGATATTCCCCTAGAACCTGTGCTCTCCAATGAGAAGGATCATGAGATAACAATAATTTTACGGGGACATCTTCAGTATTTTTAACAGCCAAATCCATACGCCCATACTTGGCAAAACGACCAACTCCCCAATTTTCAATTCCTAAAATTGCAATCTCTTCATGATCTATTTTTATTCTGCGATTCTCGTTCAATAAAAGCTCCCAGCCCATATTTTTATGGGTCTGCTTGACGTCAGCCAGATTTTTAATTTTAGTAGCCGAAGTACCCTGACCAAAATAATAATCCCCGTAGTCATGATTCCCCAAGACTGAGTAAATCCCAAGAGGTGCCTTAAGTTTAGTAAAGATATCCTGGTAATCATACATTTCGGTGGCCACATTATTCACCAAATCCCCGGTAAAGAAAATTAGGTCCGGCTTTTCTTTTAGCAACATATCCACCCCGCCAATCACCGCCTTACGATCATAAAAGCTACCTGAGTGAATGTCTGAAAGTTGGCCAAGTTTAATTCCATCAAATGCTTTGGGAAGGTTTGGAAGATAAAGGGTTCTGCGTTTTATCCGGTAATCATAGGCACTGGAAACAACGCCATAGGTTAAGGAAGCTAAGGGTATTGCCGCTACCAAAGTTCCGGCTTTGATTAAAAATTCAGAACGTGGTATAACATTTTCGTGGTTCCCCGGTGGGATTCTTTTGCTACTTAGTTTTCTCTTAATCCAAATCAGAGTTCTTCTTAAATCATCAGCAATCAGGGATGGAAGAATAAATATTTTTGACACAAAAGTTAAAAAGAAGACCACCAGAATGACCGATCGAAGGAGAAATTTAATGTTGAAAAATATGCTGATGAAAACTCCAGCGATTAGTATAAAGGTAAATCCCCACCAGATATAAGTGAATGAAAGATACTTTTGACCCTTCCATTTCCAACTGACCGAGCGAATAGCTTTGTAAATGTATACATCAATGATTATCAGCAGAATACTGATTATTATTAATCCTAAAATACGATTAGCCATTCTTCTTGGTTATTCTTGGAAACAAGGTTAAAACTGGTCCTGATCCTCATTATATTCATCATCATCCTCAAACTCTTTGTTAAAAAGGCTGTTGAACATGTCATTAAAACTAAACCCTTTATTGAGGAAGGATTTATTAATTAGTGAAAATTCAGAAAGGCCATGTAACAAGAACTCCATTAAAAGAATTTGTTGATTTTGACTTAGGTTTTTATGAAACTGCTTAATTACTGCTTTAAGTCCGGGAACCGAATCCAAAGCTGAAATATACTCCTCCAGCGAAAGGTCATCAACTAGGGTGATCGTATTTCCCATTGCAAACCAGTTGATTATTTCTGTATACGGATTTGTAGCTTTTGCTTTTTTAAGTTTTTCCGGGTCCGGGAAATAGGTGAGCATCAATGTTTTAATAGCTTTTCCAAGCAATATATTTGCAACTTTACTCGGACCTTCTAACTCACCTTCATAAACCAGTTCAATTTTTCCGGTTATTGCAGGTATTACACCCAGGAAATCAGAAATGCGTACAAAGGTATTGGCTTCTTCATTGATCAACATTCTTCGTTCAGCATTACTAATTAAATTCTCATAAGCAGAGATTGTCAAACGTGCAGAAACCCCTGATTTTTTATCAATATATTCTGATTCACGGGCTTCAAAAGCAATTTGTTCTACAAGATCCTTCACTAAACCATCGGCTTCAATGCTGTTTCTTTGAGAATCCGATAACTTAGCTTCCTGTTGGGTAATTTTTCTCGAAATTTCTATACTTTTTGGATAATGGGTTAAAATTTGGCTTTCAATTCTGTCTTTAAGGGGAGTAACAATAGCCCCTCGGTTGGTATAATCTTCAGGGTTTGCAGTAAAGACAAATTCAATATCCAAAGGCAATCTCAGCTTGAATCCTCGAATTTGAATATCTTTTTCCTGAAGAATATTGAAAAGAGCAACTTGAATGCGCGCCTGTAAATCAGGGAGTTCGTTAATTACAAAAATACCACGATGCGCACGTGGAATCAAACCGAAATGGATTACTCGTTCATCAGAATAAGTAAGTTTTAGAGTTGCTGCTTTAATTGGATCAACATCCCCGATTAGATCAGCAACCGTTACATCCGGTGTAGCCAACTTCTCGGTATACCGATCAGAGCGGTGAAGCCATGCAACAGGAGTATCATCACCTTTAATTTCCAGGATGTGACGCCCAAACCATGAAATGGGGTTTAAGGGGTCCTCAAATAACTCAGAGCCTTCAATGTATGGAACATATTCATCCAGCAAGTTGATCATCAGACGGGTAATACGAGTTTTTGCCTGTCCGCGTAAGCCTAAGAGCAGTATGTTATGCTGGGATAATATGGCTGTTTGAAGATCAGGTATCACCGTGTCCTCATATCCGATGATTCCCTCCAGTACTGTGTTTTTGTTTTTGATTTCATGAATGAGATTTTCACGAAGTTCCTGTTTTACTGTTCGGGAAACATAGCCCGACTCTTTCAGCTCCTTTAGTGTTTTTATATGCAGCATAGTATCTGTCTAAATTTCTATTTAATCGTTCTTTTTCTATTTTTTATGTAATCTTCAAAAATATATTCACCCAATCCTTTCAAGGAACTATAAAATGCTTTTCCCCCATTAATTTCCGTAAATTGTCTAACAAATTGTTGAAGATAAGGATCTCTTGCAATCATAAAAGTGGTAATCGGGATTCCGAGGCGTTTACACTGTGCAGCCATTCCAAGAGTCTTGTTAACTACTTTTCTATCCAGACCAACACTATTTTTATAATATTTGGCTCCTTCCTTTAAACAGGTAGGCTTCCCATCCGTGATCATAAAGATTTGTTTATTATGGGTCTTTCGTCTCCGAAGCAAATCTACAGCAAGTTCCAATCCTGCATAAGTATTCGTGTGGTAAAGCCCCACCTGAAGATAGGGGAGTTCCTTAAGGGTTATCGGCCAGGCATCATTTCCAAAAACCACAATATCTAATGTATCTTTTGGATATTTCGTTCGAATTAACTCTGCAAGCGCCATCGCTACCTTTTTTGCCGGTGTGATTCTATCCTCACCGTAGAGAATCATCGAATGAGAAATATCAATCATTAGGACGGTTGAAGTAATCGTCTTGTAATCCTTTTCCTCAACTTCAAGATCTCTTTCAGTCATTGAGAAGTCACCTATCCCATAATTAATCTGAGCATTATGAATCGAAGCAGTCATGTCTATTTGATCCAGACTATCTCCAAACTGAAATTCTCTGCGGTCGGCATTTTTCTCCTCACCTAGTCCTGAGATATTTGTATTATGTCCACCTTTACCTGATTTTTTTAGCTTACCGAAGATCTCTTCAAGTGCTGATTGCCTGATGGTTTGCTCGGTTTTGGAAGTGATTTTAAAGTCATTAGGATTCTGATCATCATTTCCTAAATAACCCTTGTTTTTCAAGTCTTCGATGAAATCACCCATTCCATAGTCATCACTGGTTAATTTATATTTCTTATCCAATTCATTCATCCAGCTTAGAGCTTCATTCGCATCACCGGAAGTATAATTCAGCAGTTCAAGAAATAATTTTAAAAGCTCATCAAACCCTCCTCTCGGAAGATCATTCGGAGTAAATTTTGAGAATTGGTGTCCCCGCATGGTTTGATTGTACCTTGAATATATTAGACAGCGAAGTTAAAGGTTTATGGATCCAAATATGTTATGAACATGTCAAATAAAGATTCGATCTGTATATTTTAACCTGAGTTCGATATATGAAAGGTAAAGAAATACCCACATCATGGTTCTCAAGCCGCTCCGCAGGCGTATGATTGGATTTTGGAAAGCAATACCTGCGTGTTATCGCTTCCTTTAGTCCTTTCCTCCGGAGTATTTCCGGCAAGAAATACTACCTGATTTCAGATGATCGGTAGCCGGAAGATACCTCCTTCGGCAAGGTTTAGTTTACCCGCTGCTGTTTTTTATCGGGAGGGGCAGTCCGGTAATAGAACCCCAGGCCCTGTGAAACAAACCCGGGTGGCAGACCTATCTTTTTTGCATTTCTGAATGTTAGGTGAGCTATTCAACTTTCGGCAAAAAAATAGGGCAGAACACGGGACTGGAATAAGCCGGGAGCAACAGATCCTGCTTTCCCAAAACTGATAAAAATAATCAGCCTCCGGCAAGAGCATATATCGATCTCAGATTAATTTATATTCTTAGCCACTCTTGTCGGCAGAAAGATGAAGCCATATTTTGATTATCCTGTTATTTTGTTAGAGGGGAGGGTATGCCTTAAAAAAACATTAATAAAAAGCTTCGTATTAAGATAATAATGAGTGTATTTGACTATAGCTTTATTTTTGCCGGACAGCAATAATCCGTATCTTTAAGTATGAAAAAACTAATCCTACTCATTCTATTTTTAGTTAAGATTATACCGGTAGCAGCTCAAGATGATGACAAAAAATTAATTCTTACAGTTTTAGAAAATCAGAGGATGGCATGGAACAGAGGAGATATTCCGGAGTATATGCAAGGGTATTTGAAATCTGATTCATTGCTGTTTGTTGGCAAAAGCGGACCGAAATATGGGTGGGAAAATACGCTTGCAAATTACCAGAAAAGTTATCCAGATAAGCAGTCCATGGGTTTTTTAAGTTTTAGGATCAGGCAGGTAAAGTTGTTTTCGCCAGATCATGCATTCGTTTTAGGTGCCTGGCATCTGAAACGGGAAAAGGACGAACCTCAAGGATACTTTACACTTATTTTAATCAAAGTTCAGGGCCAGTGGAAGATCATGGCTGATCATTCAAGTTAGAGCCTCAGGTAACCTTAGCCTTTCTTATGAGTTTTGAAAATAGTCCGGGCAGATATCTTTTTAAAAGTACAGCATATTTCTCCTTTCCACCAATATAAACCTCCTCCTGATTGGATTTTATTGCCCTGATGATTTTCGATGCACACGCATCAGCCGGCATTCCGTTTTCCTGAGCCTCATCCATTGTGTTTTGTTTGCTTCCGTCTGCCGTCAAAGCATTGATGGTTACGTTAGTTTTAATAAATCCCGGACAAATGACACTGATGATTATTTTTGAATCAATTTCTGACCGAACTGAGTCGAAATAGCCGTGCAATGCATGCTTAGAGGCTGAATACGACGAGCGGAGCTTAGTTCCAAATTTTCCAACTAGACTGCTGATGACTACAACATGCCCTGATTTCCTTGTTATCATGGAGGGGAGGATAGTTTGGCTAAGTGCAACCGTACCCCAGAAGTTGATATTCATGATTTTTTGGGCCACATCCAGCGCCGTTTCCATGGCAAGTGATCGCTGACTCACTCCCCCGGAATGAATTAAAATATCAATTCTTCCATAAATCTTTAGGGCAGATTCTGCCTTTTCTTTTAATTCAGAGGTGTTTTCCAAATCAAGTGGAAGTACATGAATGTCAAATAGATTTTTTGTGCAATTTTTCTTTACCTGATATAATTTTTCAATATCTCTGGATGAAATAATCAATTTTGCTCCCGCCTGATTGAGTTGATAGCAAAGTGCCTCACCTATTCCACTTGAGGCACCGGTTATCCAGACTATATTGTTATTGATATCCATAAATTTAATCCTAAATAGCTTGCAGAAATAAGTCTGAAGCAATATGGTCTGCAAATAGTTTACCTTCTCTGGTTAAGCTTACTACTTGTTCATTTATACTGATCCATTTTTTTTCAAGGAATCCTTCCAACCCCAGAGAAATTTCATCTGAATAATCAGATCCAAATTTCTCAGAAATTACCTGTAAATTCATTCCTTTACTTGTTCGAAGGGAGGTCATGATATACTCATTGATTCTGTTTTCAATACTTAACACTTCTGTTTCAGCCTGAATAGATTTTAATTCCAGTCCGGTGATGTATTTTAAATTGTTTGAAATATTCCACTGTCGGCTTTCTCCATTAAAGGAATGGGCCGAGGGACCAATACCAAGGTATTTAACTCCATTCCAATAACTTGAATTATGCCTGGAATACATGCCGGGCTTGGCAAAGTTAGAAATTTCATAGTGCTCAAAATCAGATTCCATGAGAAGGTCAATGAGCATCAAAAATTGGGAAGCGCTTTGGTTTTCGTCCATTACCCGCTCTGAACCCTTGTTAATAAAGGCAGCCAAAGCGGTTTTAGGCTCTACGGTCATGGCATAGGTAGATAGGTGAGGTATACGGCACTCTACCAGCTGATTTATATTATATTCCCATTTTTGATTACTCAGGAGTGGGAAACCGTAAATCAGGTCGGCGGTAATATTTTCAAATCCTGCATCCTGAATTCTTTTTATGGCACCTAATGCTTCAGCTGCCGTATGGGCACGGTTCATCCATCTTAAATCATCTTCATGAAATGATTGTACACCAATGCTAAAGCGATTAATAAAAGAATTTCGTATTTCCCTGACATATTGTTTGTTCAAGTCGTCTGGATTGGCCTCGAGAGTTATTTCTACATAGGATGAAACCTCAAATTGATCCGTTATTTGATCCATTATAATTTTTAACTCATCAGCACTGAGCAGCGATGGAGTGCCCCCGCCAAAGTAAATTGTTTCAATTTTTTCATGATCCAGATAATCCTTTCGAAGGACAATTTCGGAGCTCAATGCATTCAGCATTTGATTTTTATACTGAGCTGAGGTGCTAAAATGAAAATCACAATAGTGACAGGCTTTTTTACAAAAGGGGATATGAATATAAATTCCGGCCATGTTGCAAATCTACAACATATTGTAATCCTTTGGATAGAGGATTTGTACATCTGTACAACATTCAACCGGCCTCTACTGCCCTTCTTTCGGCAAGTTTTTCATTTCGGTAACGTGCCATGTTGATCATGAAAACACTGCCCAGAATGATAACCAGTCCGATCACTTGAATAGAAGAAATTTGCTCCTCGGCAAAAAATACTCCAAGAAGTACAGCCACAACAGGGTTTACATAGGCATAGGTACTTACCTGCATGGCCGATCTTTCTTTTAATAACCAGACATATGCACTGAAACCGGCAATAGAACCCAATACAACCAGGTAAAAAATAGCCATCCATGCATCAATGGAAACATCTTTCCATTGAAAACCATTAAATTCATCCCGAATGATGATACCCGGCATGAATGCAATCCCTGCAGCCATCATCTGCCAGGTGCTGGTAACGATTATTGGATCTCCTGTTGATTTATATTTGGAATAAATTGATCCGCCAGACCAACTTACAGCTGCAAGAATCAGCATGACCATACTAATCAGGTTTACGGATTCAGGTCCTTGAAGTGAAAGCGCCTCTGAAACCTGCTCACTAAAAAGTAAAATTACTCCGGCTAATCCAATAAGCATGCCGGCAATAATAGACTTACTCCCGAAGTTTTCAGACCATTTTGGTTTGTCGAGTAATATAAACCAAAGCGGAGCTGATGAGACCATAATGGCTACCATGGCACTCGGCATACTTTGTTCAACCCATATGATTATGCCATTTCCACCAAAAAGCATCAGTATTCCGCTGAATGCGGCATATTTTATCCCTCTTGCTGCAAAAATATTCTCACCCCTGTAGAGGCACCAAGCAAGCATAAGGCCGCCGGCGAGAATAAATCTTAAAGCACCCAAAATGAAAGGAGGAAAATCTTTGACGGCAATTTGAATAAAAAAGTAGGTAGAACCCCAAACGACGTAAACAATTAGAAAGGCGAGGATAACTGTGAGCAGCGAGGCGGATTTTATGGGTGAATTAGACATGTCTATTTTCGGGGAATTACTAATTGTTGTTGTTCTTTAACGGTTTCCAGAATAATAGTTGTACGTGTTGTTTGGATATTCGGAATTTTACCGATGGTATTTCTCATTAAATCCATCAATGAAGCTGAGTCACGAGTGCGTATTTTTATAAGGTAAGAATCATCTCCTGCAGCATGATGAACTTCTTGAACTTCCGGTATAGAAGCCAGAGAGGCAGCGGTAGCGTTGCACCCAATCCCATTGTTGGCCTTGATAAAAATGAAAGCGAGCAAGTTTTTTTCAACTGCCGAAGGATTTAATCGAGCCGTATACTGAAGGATAACATTTTTATGTTCTAATTTTTTCACCCTTTCCAAGACTGCTGAAGGAGCCATTTTTAAGTCGCGGGCAATATCGGCATTCGAGATCCTTGCATTTTGCTGCATCAGATTCAGAATTTCAATGTCAATTTGATCAATTACAACTTCTTTTTGATTCATTATTCGATAAAATTATAATTTTATGAATAAAATTCATATTTTTTATTATAAAAATGAATAAAATTCTGTTAAGATTCAATGTATACCTGAAAAAATAAAATCTAGGCCGAGTTCTGGTTCTATTAATTTTGAGATTCAAATTATGGAGAATTTAAATGAAAGATATTTAGGAAAGGAGTAGAAAAAAATGGAAATTTGATTCAATGGAAAGTATATGCATTGGTTTATCTAAAGAGGATGGTTAAACGTATACGCAGTATCTTTTTTCTTTTTATTTTATCGAATTCTTTTGCTTTAGCGCAAGCTGATATTCGCTTAACAAATCCTGATGTTTCAGTAAATCAAAGATATGATTCGGTTGCTACAGACAGAAGAATTGCTTACAGGGATTCAATATCGGCCATAAGAGATTCCATATCAATGGCTTGGATAAAATCTCCGGACCCGAACAGGCCAAATCTTTTTCTGGATAGTTTAATTCGTTTATATAAAGTTGAAAAGTTCGACTTTTCTGCCTGGGCGGCGAAATTTCCGAAACAAGGCAGGCATAACCAGGATGGAATTAGAAGACCTCAGGGTGAAACATGGCTGGTATTTCTTATTTTATCACTGCTTGTTTTCTTTTCTACAATCAAATATTTTTTCCCGGCTGAATTTAATAGGATTATCCAGGCCTTTTACAGTAACCAGATACTGACTAGAATTAACAAGGAAGATAACCTGTACAATTCTTGGCCCTTCATTTTTTTCTATTTGCTCTTTGGTCTTGTAATAGGGCTTTATCTCTATCTTTCAGGGAAATACATACAATTAAGCTATAGCTTCGAGGGTTTTGAGCTTTTCTTATTTTTATCAGCCCTGGTCATCGGGATGTTTACACTAAAGATACTCTTATTGAGAGTTTTAGGATTTTTATTTGATGTTAGGAGGCTGGTAAGGGAGTATGTATCTGTTTTGTATTTAAGCTTTTTTAATGCGGCTATTTTATTTTTGCCAATAGTAATTGCCTTCAGTTTAACATCCAGTCGATTTGCCGGGGTTTACAGTTATATCGGGATGGTAATGGTTATCGGAATTTTCATCGTCCAATTTATCAGAGCGGGTACAAATATTTTATCAAATTACAAGTTTCCAAAAGTTTATTTAATTATTTATCTTTGTGCCCTCGAATTTTGTCCTTTAATTATTTTGTTTAAAATACTCGGGTTTAAGCCTTTTTGAGAACTATGCAAGTAAGTACAAACGAAAAACCAAGGAAAGTAAAAAGCATCCTCGTTACATTACCTAAGCCAGATTCGGAAAAGTCGCCTTATTATGATTTAGCAAAAAAATATAATCTTAAAATTGATTTCAGATCATTCATTCATGTTGAAGGGGTATCTGCCAAAGAATTTCGAAAAGAGAAGATTAATTTACAAGATTTTAATGCAGTAATCTTTACAAGCCGGAACGCTGTTGATCATTTTTTTAGAATTTGTGAGGAAATGAGGTTTGATGTGCCGGCTGAGATGAAGTATTTCTGCATCTCAGAAACGATTGCGCTTTATCTTCAGAAATACATTCAGTATAGAAAGCGGAAAATTTTCTTTGGTAAAGGTAATGCAAGTGATCTGGCAGATATTTTAAAAAAGCACATGGCTGAAAAGTTTTTATATCCTTGTTCAGATGTTGCAGGTGAAGAAACTCAAAAATTCCTTACAGTCAATGGTTATGATTTTAAACCTGCTGTTTTATTTCACACGGTATGCAGTGACCTTTCAGATCTTGCCGAGGTTTTCTATGACGTAATTGCATTTTTCAGTCCAAGCAGTATTCATTCATTATTTATAAATTTCCCTGATTTCAAGCAGAATTATACCCGTATTGCGGCCTTTGGTTTGAGTACCCATAAGGCAGTGCTGGAACATGATTTGGTACTTAACATTCCTGCCCCTAGGCCTGAAGCACCAAGTATGACCATGGCATTGGAGCAATACATTAAACAAGTTAATAAGTAGATGAAAGCTTGAGGAATTGGTGAATTTATCATTTTATTGTAAACCAACTCTTTCTTTGATTTTTATCTGTTGAAAGAAGTCTCAAAAATGTATTATTCTGATCTCTTGAACCTTTATTTTTTACAAAAAATTTTAAATTTAGTAATACAATTAGTGTAAATAAACGTAAATAGATTAGTTTTTTCGAATATAATTAATGCTTTTTTATATATTCGAACCAATTTTGTCGGTTGAATGCAAAATGGAATCAAATAAAATGAGAAAAATATACTTTATCATTCTTGCAGCTATCACCGTTCTTGGTGCCAGTTGTGGTAAAGGTGGTACAAACGGTGAATTGATAGGTGTTGCAACTAAAAAGTTCAAAAACACTCAAGTCCCTTACGGTATGGTTTACATCCCTGCCGGAACCTTTGTCATGGGTCAGACTGACCAGGATATAACTTTTGCTCAAATATCTCAAAACAAACAGGTAACTGTGCAGGCCTTCTACATGGATGAAACTGAGATTACGAATAGCGAATATCGTCAGTTCGTTAACTGGGTACGTGACTCAATTGCAATTTCTACTTATTTACAAGATGATCTATACTATCTTAAGCCCAAAGGTAAAGTGGATCCAAATGATGCGGGTAAAAAGTATATCAACTGGAAAAAAGTAGGTAATGGAAGTGCGATTTGGGGAGGTAAAAAGGGTGCTTCAGCAAATGGCCCCAAGTTACAGGCTATGTATTACCAAGGGGAGGACAGAGTATTTGACAGAAACGAAATTGATGTGAGGTTGTTGAAGTATAACTTCGCAATTATGAAATTAAGGGAAGCAGCAAATAATCGTGGTAACAGAGATGCTAGGCGTTCGGATTTTATTTTAAGAGATACCGTAGGGGTATATCCGGATACCCTCGTTTGGTTATCTGATTTTGCCTATGCTCAGAATGAGCCCTTGGTAAAAAGTTATTTTTCTCATCCTGCCTTCGCAAATTATCCAGTTGTTGGAGTAAATTGGCGGCAGGCGCGAGCGTTTACTGTTTGGAGAACTCGCTTCAACGAGGCATACAAGGACAGCCGGAAACTTCCAAAGCGTGCTGATTATGATCTTCCTACAGAGGCCGAGTTTGAATATGCTGCCCGAGGTGGTCGTGTTGGAACTAGTTTTCCCTGGGGAGGCCCATACATTAGAAATGCCAAAGGCTGCCTAATGGCAAATTTCAAGCCTGGACGGGGTAATTATGTTGATGATGGCGGACCATTTACAGTCAATGTCAAAGCATATTATCCAAATGATTATGGCTTGTACAACATGGCTGGAAATGTTTCTGAATGGACCTCTTCTGCATTTGACGAATCAGCCTCTACTTTCACCCATGATATGAATCCTTCTTTTAGCTACGAGGCTCGACCAGAAGATCCGGAGGTAATGAAACGTAAGGTTGTTCGTGGAGGATCTTGGAAGGATATTGGTTATTTTCTACAGAATTCGGCAAGTACATTTGAATATCAGGATACGGCTAAATCGTATATCGGATTTCGTTGTATAACTAAATACCAGGGTCGGGACATTAAGGACAGACTCTAAATATAAATTTACTATCCACTCGTATATCAAATAGCGTATTAATTATGGCTCAAAAGAAAAAGTTTAAACTGGGTATAAATACCCTGATTTCATGGGGTGCTTCTGTTGTTATCGTTGGTCTAATGTTCAAAATTCTACACTGGAAAGGTGGAGAAATTATGATTGCAGTCGGGTTAATCACGGAAGCTTTACTGTTTTTTGCTTTAGGGTTTAAATCAGAGGCAGCGGAGCCGGATTGGACTAGAGTATATCCAGAACTTGATGAAGAATTTAAAGGTGAGTTGCCTAAACAGGCTTCAGGAGCTTCCGGTTCTTCAACTGCTGCTTTGGATAAAATGATGTCTGAAGCTAAAATTGGCCCTGAGCTGATTGAAAGTCTGGGAACGGGGCTAAGATCTTTCGGGGATAAGGTTTCAGCGATCTCAGGAATAGCAGATACGGCAAGTGCTACCAGTGAACTAACAGCTAAAGTTAAAACCGTTTCAGGAAGTTTTGATAACTTGAACACGGCTTTTGAAAAAGCTACCCTTAGCCTGAAGGAAATGGCTGAAACCAATACCGATTCCAAGTCATATCATGAGCAGATAAACAATTTAGCGAAGAATATTTCAGCACTTAATGCTGTTTACGAGCTTGAATTACAAGATTCAAGTGCGCACCTTAAGTCGATGAATAAATTCTATCAAAATCTTTCTTTGACCATGCAAAATTTTAATGAGTCGATGGATGATTCTAAACAATTCAAAGATGAGGTGGCAAAGTTGGCAAAAAACTTATCTTCCCTAAATTCAATATATGGGAATATGCTTTCTGCTATGAACCAACCTAACCGGTAATAATTGCTAAACAAATTATAGATCTTTAATTTTTTAAATAAAATTGCATGGCTGGAGGTAAGGAAACCCCAAGGCAGAAAATGATTGGAATACTTTACCTAGTATTATTAGGTTTAGTAGCACTGAATATCAGTGATTCAATTTTGGAAGCCTTCAAAAATTTAACGGATAGTTTAAATGCTTCAACACAAAATGTTCAGATTGGTGTTGATGCCACTTACGCGTCATTTGAGGCAACCAAATTAAAAAATGAACCTGAGAGAGCACGACCGGTTTATGAAAAGGCTAAAATGGCAAGTTCTTACACCAGTGAACTGACCACTTATGTTG
>VGGW01000003.1 GCA_016868395.1 Bacteroidota bacterium
TTATTTTCAATGGTTCCATTTTCACCAGGATGATTTTCAATGGCTCTGTTTCCAGCTTGCCTGGCCTCTGCGGTCGGCCGATCCTGCTCTTTTTTATTTCCCGCCTTTCTTAAGGGTATCGAATCTATGAAAATTACAGGAATATACTCAAGAGCCATTAAATATACCGGTTTACCACCCATTTCATTATCACAAGCAAATAGCCTTGCAGGTAAAATGCCGGAAACAGCAGATAATATGATTATCAAACAGGTAGTTTTAAATTTCATTTCCTGTAAAAATACAGAAAGTTTGCCTCAAAGCGAGGCAAACAATCCCTCAAAATAAAGGTAAAATATATGATGGAAGCCTTAAAAGCTCCGAACTGTTCAATTTGTTCGGATATTTGGCCGGCTGGTGTTCGTTCCTGATCCAGTTCTTGGTCCAATACCGGTTCTTGGTCTAAGCCCTGTTGTACCACCGGCACCAATACCCCTGCCCCTGTCTGCGGGCTTACAATCACCATCCTGTCGACGCCCATTACCTCTGGATCCCTCTGTGGGCCTTTGCCCTGTTCTCTAGCCCTCAGTCCCTACGGTATGAGTTCCCCTTCCTCTTTCCCCGCTTCTGCGCATACCCGCCCCTGTTTGCGAGTAGGTATAAAAGGATAAGAGAAATACAATAAAAAATAAACTGTAAGTTTTCATGTCTTCCAATTTTAAGCATTATTGTAAATAATACTTAAAGATTGGAAGACAAGATGAAGACCAGAT
This sequence comes from Bacteroidota bacterium, assembly GCA_016868395.1. Classification (GTDB taxonomy): domain Bacteria; phylum Bacteroidota; class Bacteroidia; order Sphingobacteriales; family Sphingobacteriaceae; genus Daejeonella. Next base: position 753 of record VGGW01000003.1, read on the forward strand.
GAATTTTCCGGTTTATTTTAAATTCTATCTCAGTGAATTGATATAGGCTGCTATTTTCAAGCCATCTTCTTTCTTAACCTGCGGCATTGGAGGCATTGGTGTTGGGTACTGTGGCCAATTCTCGGGCTGTGGATTATAGATGAGCTGAAGAATTTTTTCAGGACTATATTGGCGTTTAGCAATATCTTTAAATGAAGGTCCAACGAGTTTTCGATCCGGATTATGGCAGGATAAACAAGTATAGGAAGCCATCATAGCTTTAACATCATTAAAAGTAGGTACCTTTTCGCCTTGCAGCGGTTTTGAACCGGGATGTTCAGGGCTAACTATTGATTTTTGATTTACATTTGTGGTTTGTTGCATCTTTTCAGGGATTAAGGCCGAGTTTTTAGTGCTCAATTCTGAAAGAGATAACTTTTGTCCATCAGGAAGATTATTCAGCGTATAATAAGCAATCGGATGGACGAGTGAATAGTAATTATCTCTTTCACGAATACCATCAAGTTTTAACGTATGGATATAATACCTACGCAAATTGTCAACCACAATTCTTGCTTTTAATCCGTCTGCAGAAAGTTTAACTCCCTTAATATTCAAGGTTTGAGTATTTACCGGCGGACTCCCATATACGGGCTGATATTTATAGATATAACTTTCTACAGAATAGGAAGCTAAATCTTCCGCTGATTTTGGATCTACGGGCTGGGTAAATTCAATCTCAAATCCATCTGGCATTGCCCTAACGGCTTTCATTTCAAATGGCGTTTTATTGCTCCAAACCAGGCGCTCCAAGCCTTCATTCGCTTCACCGGCAGAACCCCAACCCCTATTCGTTTCACCAATAAATAAGGATCGGTCTTTTGCCCAGGACATACGCATAACTCCCGATCTAAAGCCGGTTTTAAAAACAAAGGATGCACCCTGATATTCGCCGTTAACCTTTTCCATAAACACCCTCGAAAGCATACTCATTCCCTGATCACCAACAAGTATTTGGCCTTCAAAAGGTCCAAAATGATTTTTTGGAATAGTTATAGGTTCCGACGTTGAGATTCCAAGAATTCCGTATGGAAGCCAAACAGCGGGTAAACGTAGTTCAGGAAACTCTTTTTTCATGTCAAAAAGAGTTTTAAAATTTTCGTTGACAATATTTTCGGGTTTGATGTATCGACCTTGGGCATTCTTTGTCTTTCGGGGATCAATTTTGGAATTGAATTGAGACTCAGTCAATTTAACCGACGACTCCGGTTTGCCCGTCCAGACCAAACCTGCCGGGTGTCCCATAAAATCACCTTTTCCCATTTTCCATAAAGCTCCGGATCCCATCCAATCTCCCTGATTATCGGTATAAAATAATTCATTGTTTAGGAATCCAAGACCTGCCGGTGATCTCATGCCGGTAGCCCAGGGCTGCATTTTCCCATCCTCAGTAATGCGCATAGCCCAACCTCTCCAAGGCACACGACTTTCACCCCGCCACCATTCTTCGCTACCAAATGCTACGTTTCCGGTCACAAAAAATGAACCATCAAGAGCAATTTTTGGTCCGAAACTATATTCATGATAATGGCCTGAAAGTGGCCAGGAATAGACCGTTTCATATACATCGGCCTTACCATCCATATTGGTGTCCAACAATTTGGTGAGTTCTCCCCTTTGAGCACAGTATAAAGCCCCATCTTTAAATGCCAAGCCTAAAACCTCATGCATTCCTGAAGCAAATTTTCTGAAATAGGGTCTGTTGCTGGTAGGATTCTCAACAATAAAAATGTCTCCTCTACGTGTTGATATTCCTAAATCACCATTTGGCAGGCTAACAAGTCCACCAACCTCCAATATAATTCCCTCCGGAGTTGCAACCTTCATAATCTTGAAGAAATCTTCCTCCTTCGGCGTTTCCTGAGCTTTTGAAGAAATGCTGTAACTAAAAAATGAAATTGAGAGAAGAATAGGATATAGCTTTTCTAGATGTCTCATATTTGGATCAGAATAAAATTGAATAACTTAAACTTTTAACTGCTGGAATTATTAATTCCTTTCGGCCATTTTGATCCCGAATCAATGGTTTTGTACCAGCATAATCTTCCAAACGCAGAAAGTAAGATTGATTATCCACGAGATAGAGGCCTTGTGAAACTTCAGTAATAGTTGCTGCTTCTGCCAGTCGGAAATAAAGTCCGGAAGAAACATCCGAAAGAATTATTCGGCGATTTATACCCCGACCCTTTTCCAATACTTGGCTGGCATCACTGACGGAAATACCAAAACTAATGTACTTAAAACTTGGCCTGCCTTCAGCATCAAGAACATAGCCTTTAGGGCGATATCCTGTTCCGGTGGTATCACTGGGCCAAGGAGATTGAGGAGTTTCGAGGCTCGCTAATGTTTGGACCGGTTTCCCAAATCGTTGAACCATTCCCAAGGGGCGTGAAGATCCGTCGCCACGATCATGCCACATTGGAGTTGCGTTTAGAAATCCACCCCTCCAAACCTGGATGATGGCTCCATTATCCATATCATAGGTATAATGTATTTTTTCAGGGCTGCCGACTGATACTGCATGAACCACTCTTGGTAATCCGGGCAAATCCATAAAACTTCTTAAGATATAATTTTCTGAAGGTTCAATGTGGATGGGGTCAACGGTATTTACATTAGCTTGAACGGCCTCGGGTGCTCTACCCTTATCGAACCTGGTAATCTTTAGATTTCGGAATGCCACGGCGCCATGATCGCCCTGAATGCGCAATGGTCCGAATGCGGTTTCTCCTTCAGCCATTGCACCGCGGGTGGGCCCTGTTAATTCAACCTGATCATGGATGAGTACCTCATTCAATTCTACTTTCAGCATGACGGCATTAGCTGTTTTATTTCCATTGGCATCAAAGCGCGGAGCCTGAAATGAAATTTTTAGCTTTTGCCAAAGACCCGGGGCACGACTTGCGTTTTGTCTTGGGGCATAACCCATGTAACCTTTCTGCCCATCTGGTTTGGAGTTATCCCAACGTTCATATATACCTCCATTACTTCCGGATCTGATGGCAGTCGCGCCCCAGGTGTCAATGAGCTGGATTTCATAACGACCCTGCAGGTAGATTCCTGAATTTGATTCCAGGGCCATTAAATACTCCAATTCTAAATCAATATCTCCGTAGTCTGCCAGGCTATATAAATCTTCACCCTTTTGTTTCTTATCGGGAAGGTTAAGTAAAATACCATTACCCTTGCTGAAAATTAGTGAATTTACTCGATTAAGATCTGCCTGAACACTGCCAACAATTTGCCATGTTTTAGAAGATTTTTTAAAAAAGCTGAGATCATTCAGATTCTGCTCAATTACTGTTTGGCCATAAAGCAAGTCCGAAAATCCAACAAGGAAGATTATTCCAAGAGCTTTATAAAATGCGGATGAATACTTAATTGTAAAAATCATTTTCAAATTCTAATTAACTTCGAAAGATAATAATGAATTATGGAATTCAGGTCTTTGACTGTTAAATTTTATTCATAATTGTATCAGGTATTTTCTTCCAAAAGATAAAAACGCAAACTTTGAAAAGGAGTGCCTTCTATTTTTAGCAAGCTTGAAAATAACGCCATCCTATGTGGTTAGATTTTAATGTTTAACCTCAGTTCGATATTAGAAACTACCCTTTTGATGCATCTCCTATTGCTCCGGACGCCTATGATTGATTTTTGGAAAGCAATACCTGCGTGTTATCGCTTCCGGCAGTCCTTTCCTCCGGAGTATTTCCGGCAAAAAATTCTACTTGATTTCAAATGCTCCATCGCCGGAAGATACCTCCTCCGGCAAGGTTTAGTTTACCCGCTGCTGTTTTTCATCGGTACGGGCAGTCCGGAAAAAGAAGCACAAACCCGGGTGGCAGCCCTATCTTTCTTGCACTACTGAATATTCGGATAAGGATTCCATTTCCTGCAAAAAATAGGGCAGAACACAGGACCGGGAGCAACAGACTGAGAAAAATAATCAGGACCCGGCAAGATCTTTTATCAATCTCACCTAAATTAGATTGTTTATATCGAATTCAGGTTATTTAGGTTATTTATGTCGACCTCATTTTTTTACATGGTTTCGAACTTTAGCATTGACTTTTTCAAAATTTTCTTTTGCTCTAAATTTTACAATTTGCCCAATCAAATCAAAAGGGATTTCATCGTCAAAGGGGAATTTTATTGAACCTTTCCCGCTTTCATAGATGGATAGTTCCTCTTTAAAAACTTTGATACCCGAGGGGGCAGGGTATAAACCAATATAATTTTTAAATGCTCCCAAATGAACCAGATTTCCATGGAGAACAAAAGTAGGAAGCTGATACTTCATCGCCTCTATTGCATCAGGTGCAGCATTTTTGATTATATTTCTAATTTTATGTAAAAGTATTTGAACCTTTTCCGGATGCATAGCGATGTATTCATCAATCGTTTCGGGTTTTTTTGATGCTGAAATCATAATAGGAAGGATTAGAAGGGTTTAAACTCTAAAGATACCTGATAACAACTATGTTCTAAAAGTTTTTAATACTTCCAGGAATCATAAAACTAGAGAGAATGGCTCGATTTAGCTAGTTTTTTACCTCAAGAAGTTCAATGGAAAAGGCTTCTTTAACAGGTTTTATAGGTTTACCCTGTGCATCACTCAGAATCTTAACAAAGCATCCACCATAATATAAAATAATGGAGGAATAGAATACAAACAGGAGGATAAGAACCATAGATCCGGATGCACCATAGATGACACCGATATTACTTTGGATGAGCAAATATCCCAATAGCCATTTCCCCAAATTGAAGAGAATGGCCGTGAAAAGCGCAGCGCCAAAGGCTATTTTCCAGCTTGGTCTGCCAATGGTAAGAAATCGAAATAAAACTGTGAACCAGATACTCACGGCCAGTACAAAAACCAGGTCATTGATGAGGTAATAATAAAACTTATTACCGCCACCCAAAACTGCGCCCAGATAATTTCCCAGAAGTACCTGATTTCCTTCTAAAAATGAGGTGGCTAAAAATAAAAGCCCGGCAAGAAATAAAATAATGAGTGAACGTAATCGATAACGCAAACTAAAGATAAAGCCTGTTTTAGGTCTCTTTCGAATATCCCAAATTTGCTCCAGAGAATTTTTTATTACGTCGAATAGGGTGGTGGCTACAAACATCAAAAAAATAAACCCCAAAACGGTGATATACCAACTTTGATTTAAACCAATCACTGCTTCCAATACTCCTTCTACCTGCAGGGCACTCCCACGTCCCAAAATATGACCTAATCTGCTGATCAGTTCTGAAGTTAGCAGGCCGGGATCAACCCAGAACCTGAAAAATTGAGTAAATATGATGAGAATAGGTGGCAAAGCGAAAGTAGTAAAGAATGCCGTCGCTGCTGCCATCCGAAGGGGATCGTTTAGCCTGAAAAGATTAACTGAGCTTCTCATCTGAGAGAATAGTGCTGCTGTCTTTTGTGCTAAACTTTGATCTTTTTGAATTTTCTTTGCCAAGACGTAAAGTTAGGGAAAAGACTTTCGAAATCAGCTAAGGGTATTCAATTGGATTTTGAAAAGGCAAACTATTTAGCAAATGTGGCTTACGAATTAATTTTTGAGGCCTGTTTTACAGTTAAATTCCAAATTCAAAATACTACTTCCCAAGCATTTTCAAAAGCAATTCAGGTTCATTAGTGGTAATAAAATCAAGTTTCTGATCCAGAAACCACTGCAATAGTTTTGGATCATTGACAGTCCAGGCGTTAATAGTCAACCCTTTAGCCTTGGCTTCCTGAATCCATCCCGGATTTTTTTGAAAAACACTCTGGTTATAATCCAGTCCCCATAATTTATCAGCAGCCAATAATCCGGGAGCTTTATCTCCATTGAGATAGGCCACTCTGGCATAAGGATCCAAACGCAGCAGTTCCAGGCAGATATTATAATCAAAACTGATATAATCTACCCATGCCTGAGCCTTCATTTTTTTTACCAGTTCATAAACTTTCTGAGCACTTTGAATGGCTCGCTCCTTAGAAATAGTTGGCTTTATTTCGAGTACAAGTTTGGTTGAATTTTGTTTCATACCTTCTCCCAGATATTCCTCAAAACCGGGCATATGTTCCCCATTGGAAAGCTTCAGCTGCTTCAAATCGGAAAAGGTGGAAGTGTGAATAAATTCCCCCTTAAACGATGGATCATGATTAACAATCAGATTTGAATCTAGCGTCATGTGCACATCAAACTCCGATCCCTGACAACCCAAATGAATCGCATGTTTCAGGGCAGAGATTGAGTTTTCAGATGCTCCCGTATTTTTCCATGCCCCGCGGTGGGCAATTACCCGATTTTTATGGAAATCATCCCTGACTATCCTGAAACTTTGTTCAACGCGAACAGATCCCGATTCGGCCACCAGATCAAGATCATACCATTTGCTATCCCTCTGAACGTATTTTTTACGAATACTAAGCTGGCTATTTTTCAAGTTAAATAGTTTGGCATTCTCACCAATAAGCTTAAAATTCCCTGCATAACCTAGTAAACTAAGGTTTCCAATGATAGGGTTACCGCTAGAAAAGGTATGATTACTTAATAGAATAGCTGGTTTAATTTGAGCGGATGCGATTGTGGTCATGATACTCATCAATAGGATCAATGTGCCGGGAGTCAAATTTCGTGACATAGGTTTTTCTGGAAATGAGTTACAGGGTTTACATAAACATTAAAAACCAAGGGGGCAATGAATGTTAATTATGCCGAATTACTAACTCTTCAATGTCCTTATACGGGATAATTGTGAAGACTTGATTCAAAAATACAGAAATAACAAAAGGTATTTGTTAAACAAAGGATAAGAAATGATTTAAATAATTCTTTTATAATTCCTTTTTCAAATCAATAATTTTGAAGCCGCATACTTTTTAATTAACTATGCATTTAGTGGAAATGAAAAAAATTCTGGTCGTCAGTTTAATCGCTCTGATTCTTTCGGGATGCGGTGTCTCCAGGAAAATCAGTCTGCTGGAACAATGCCGCTACGATATAAAATCTGCCGATAGTATTTATTTCTTTGGCAGGGACTTGAGCCAACAGATCAAGACAGGCGGTTTCGATCTGGGCAGTTTACCTGAACTTGCTATTGGTGTTTTACGCAAAGATATCCCACTTAGGGCAAGGATTAACCTTGGTATAGATAACCCCGGATCAAAAGCCATTGAGATTAATCAATTTGATTATGTTATCTCGTTTAAAGGCATAGAATTAGTCAATGGAACCACAGACAGGCGGATTACCATCCAATCTGAAGGAAGCACATTGGTGCCAATTAAGATTGAGACTAATATCTATTCCATCCTATCTGAAAGAAACACAAGAGAAGAAATCTTATCTTATTTAAGGGGAGCAAATGGCAGAGAACCGGTTCAAAAAAGTCAGATAAGCATAAAAATCAGGCCGAGCATCCGAATCGGGAAAAAGCTGATAAAATATCCGGCTTACATCACTATGGATAAGGAATTGAACAGTAATATGTTCAGATAATGAGGAAAAAAGATTTCCGGATTTTACATAAAATCCGGAAATTCAATAGCAGCTTTTTATTGACAAATGGCACCTTATTATACCTTCTAAGAACAAAAAAATTTGAATTTAAGTATGTTGATTGGCCGGCTACCGGAAAAGCATTTTTGCTCTGATTTTAAAAAAATAAAATCCTCTTTAGCATTTAATTTATTCTCACTCAGGTTTATTATTTAGCCGATAAACCTTTATTTTATTATCTTTCTAGCCTGAAACAGAAATTTATTTAATGATGAAATCAATAAGAATCTTGTTAGTACTGTTGCTGATAAGTCAGTTCAGCTTTTCACAAAGTATAGTCAATCTGATTAATCGTGCTGATTTGTTTTTTGACACGATGGACAAGGGGAATTTTGAAGAGGCTCACGGCTTTTTTGATGAAAGTGTAAAAGGTCAAATCACTTCTGATGAATTGAAGCTTTTCTGGCTTAGACTAGAGAATAGTCTTGGCAATTATGAATCGGTAAATGGTGCCAGAAACTCGGCCAGAGGAGAATATTTTGAGGTAATATTAACATGCGGATTCACCAAAGGTTCTCAAACCTTCACTTTCGTTTTTAATAAATCAGAGAAGCTTCTGGGATTCTTTGTTACCCCTGTTGCTGCAGAAGCAGAATATTCGGCTCCGGCTTATTCAGACACTACGCTTTTTTCTGAGAAAGAGATTATTATAAAGTTTGAGGGCGGGCAAATGGCCGGCTTATTTACGGCTCCAAAAAAGTTAAGCAATTTTCCGGTTGTTGTGATGGTTCATGGTTCAGGCCCTTCCGATATGGATGAAACTGTGGGTCCAAATAAACCTTTTAAAGATATTGCTGCCGGACTTGCAGCTAACGGTATAGGAAGTATTCGCTACGTCAAACGCAGTATGGTTTATCCAAGGTCTTTTACAAAAGCATTTACAGTTAAGGATGAAGTTATTGATGATGCATTGAGTGCAATTAGCCTGGCTGCTACTTTGCCGGGGGTGAACCCAAGTCAGATATATTTATTAGGACACAGTCTTGGAGGCATGATTGCGCCAAGAATTGCCACCATGGCTCCAACTTTAAATGGTATAATCCTGGCTGCAGCTCCTGCGAGAAAATTATCAGATTTAATTGCTAAACAAAATGCCTTTGTTTATAAAGCTTCAGGAGATACCACAGCCGCAGGAAAACAACAGTTCATTAAATCATCCAATGAAATAGATAAGTCAAGGTTGCTTAAACTGGGTGACCTGGCTCCTGATTCGATTATACTCGGAGCGCCGGCTTCCTATTGGGTAGATTTGAATAATTATGACCAGCTTGGCACTGCAAAAAGAATTAAAAATCGCATCTTCATTCTTCAGGGGGCTTATGATTTTCAGGTTTCGGTTCAAGATTTTAATATCTGGCGAACCACGCTGGCAGCCAATAAAAATGCTTCTTTTAAACTTTATCCTAACCTGAACCACCTGCTTTCTGTTCAAAAGGAAAAAGGAACAGGAGTTCAATACCGTACACCGGCCAATGTCAGTCCGGACCTGATCAATGATATTTCTATTTGGATCAAAGGGAAATAATATTCAACTATTTTATCAACACAAAACTCCGGCAAAATTTGCCGGAGCTTTTTATGTCAAAGAATATTCAACTAGCTATTCCATGGCCCGGTGATCGCTAATGTTAGTCCCGGTGACTGAATATTAACAAACAAAGTTCTACCGGAGGGTGAGAAAACCGGCCCTGCAAATTCAGATTTAGGATATCCCACATTTTTGGCGATCACATAGGTTTGTCCCTTTGGATTAATTCCAATGATTCTTGCATCCGATTTATCCTCGCAAATGATCACATCACCCCAAGGCGCAATGGTCAGGTTATCACAGCTCTGAAAAGTATCTACATCGTTAGATTCGAGGAATAACTCCAGTTTTGCCGGAGCTTCACGTTCCCTATCCTGGCCTTCGTACTTACTTGGAATATATTTGAAGATTTGACCATAACTTTTGTGCCCCCCGTTGGTACAGGCAAAAAATAATTCATTTTTTCCATACCAAATTCCTTCCCCTCTCGCAAAGCAGGCTGCACCCTTTTGATTTCCTCTCAAGCGCAAATCATCATCCGGCGCCTCCACATCGTCCAGATCAATCCAATGTACATCAAAGCTTTTACTCTGCGGAAATTTATCTGTTTTCAATTTCTTCCAATTTCGGGTATCAGCACTTTTCCATTCGGAGATGGCTAAACATTGTAATTTACCTCCCTTGTGCAAATCGCCATATGTGTTAGGTAAGTAGCGGTAAAAAAGGCTATCACCACTGTCTTCAGTCTGATAAACAATGCCTTTAGATGGATGCACTGCAACTGCCTCATGCACAAAACGACCCATCGGTTTGATTGGAACAGGTGCTGTCAAACCGATTTTATCAGAAGCAAAAATCTCAAAATTATAACCATGATCCTGTTCAAGATTACCTTTTTCAGCACCTTTAGTCAGGGTACTTTCCTCACAAGTAATCCATGAATTCCATGGGGTGATGCCTCCGGCACAGTTCCTTACTGTTCCGATCAGACTTAAATATTGGAGTTCTACTTGCTGTGATTTTTCATCATATATCAGGGTACTTGTTCCACCAAAACAAAAACTTTCTTTTTTGCCAAAATCATAAATATCAGACTTAGTGATCTTGTTGAGTAACTCATTATTTGCTCCAAAAGGCCCATTAACCATTGCCCCCGGAGATAATTCATGATTTCGAATCAGAATAGTTTTGTTATTTTTCCATTTAAAAACTCCCATGCCGTCAAATGCACCGGGTACAGAAAAACCGTCATTCATTACCTCTCCTCTTCGGGATATCACCTTTGCCGTAAACCCATCAGGAAGGCTTAAAATATCGCCTTGACGATGGGACAATGCTCCATAATTTCGTACAAAATTATTTTCTTCAATAAATCCCAAGGCAGCGGCATTTGCTGCAAACCGACTCAAGCCAAGAAAGCCAAGACTTACTAAACCCGAATTTCTGATGAATTCTCTTCTGTTATTCCTCATTGTAATAATTTTAAACTTAATTTTTAAAGTAAACTTGACCTAATTTATTAAAAAAATAGTATATCAGAAGGCAGTGAAACATCGCATTTTAAAGCTTCTGAGCTAGCTATTGGACACAGACAGCCTTAAAGCGGCCCTTCAATGCACAATCTTTGTTTCCATTAAAGTATTATGTAAGCCCATTTATATGGTTAAAACTTAATTATAAGGTATTTGATACCGTGCTCGAGTTAATTTCATAATAAAAATAGGTATATAGAAACGAATTTAATTTGGGAATAATAATGTTATGTTAGCATGTTGTTATTTTATTTACATTAACAGGTGACAATATTCAATGTTTATTCGCCAATTTAAATAAGCTCAAGCCCAGGTCTCAACAGATCGAAGTGTTTCAATAAAAATGAAAAATTTTATTCACAGGAAATCAGTAATTTGTATAGAATTGTCAAAAAAATGCGTTTACCAAAAAAGCTCATTTTGAGATCTGAAAGAATAAACCGATACCTGAATAACATAACAGGAAATGCAAAAGATTTTGGTCTTGAGGCAAGAATTTTCCATTTCATATGTATTTTTTCATTTGTTATTCTTTCTGTAAGCCAACAAATTAATCTCTATTACGGCCTGTATGAACTTGCTGTTTTGATGGGAGTCTTGCAAATAATAGGATTTATTTTTTTCATTCTTTCACGCGTATACCAAAAGATAAAGCTCAGTATAATCTTTTTTGCGCTTGGAGCTAATGCACTATTCGTCATAAATTTTTACTTCAATTCGGGGATTAATGGACCCGGACTGATTATGTTTTTATCGGGTATATTTTTAATTATTCTCATTGTACCTAAGAATCAATTTGCATTTTGGCTAACCATAAACATCATCGAAGTACTGGTTCTTTTGTTTTTGTCCTACCATGATCCTTCAATTTTCACCTATCGTTATTCTGACTCATTCTTGCAGTATGCAGATATTGCCTCAACCTATGTGTTGACGGCTATACTTATTTTCCATGCCACCAATTTTATTCGAAAAAGCTATGATCGGGAGAAAATTATCGCAGAACAAAAGGCCGAGGAGCTTAGGATTTCAGATCAAACCAAAAATAAACTTCTTTCTATTTTGGCACACGATCTGAGTTCGCCACTCGGTTCAATTCAAAATTATCTGGAAATTCTTGCAGAGCTCAAAACGGAAGAAATTGACAGGCAATCTATAGAAGCCAGTTTACTCAACGAAACCAAGAACGCACAGCATATGTTAAGCAATTTGCTTCTTTGGAGTAAAACACAAATGGAGGGAGTAAAAATTAATCTTATACCCCTCAACTTAAAAGAATCCATAGAAACAGCAATTAGGATTCAGCAGTCCCTTGCTATTGAAAAGAACATAAGCATTGAAGCAAATATCGATCAATCCATTATGGTTTTAGCCGATCGGGAAATGCTTCAGTTAGTTATCAGAAATTTGATTAATAATTCCCTGAAATTTACTCATGCAGGCGGGAAGATTCGAATTGATTCAAAAGTTGAAGAGAACGTATGTTTAATTACCATTAGTGATACCGGAAGAGGAATAAATTATGAAATGCAAAAAGACCTCTTTTCTATGGGAATTAAATCAACCTATGGAACTCAAAACGAAAAAGGGGTAGGTTTAGGCTTATCAATTTGTAAAGAATTTACAGAACTACAGAATGGTACCATTAGTTTTGAAAGCGATCCCGGAAAAGGTACGCGATTTTTCATCGGGCTTAAACTTGCCTCGGCGCTTAAAACATAGCTTAGGCTTTGGTTTTAATGTTTGGCAAAAAGGCGGTAATTAGTCCGATTAATGGCATAAACGCACAAATCCTGTAAACGTATTCTATGCTGGTTCGGTCGGCAATTCCACCTAAAACTGCCGATGCGATACCGGCCATTCCGAAGGCAAAACCAAAAAATAAGCCCGAGACCATGCCGACCTTACCCGGAAACAATTCATGAGCATAAACAAGAATAGCCGAGAATGCGGAAGCAAGGATGACTCCAATCGGAATAGTTAGGATCACCGTCCAGAATAGATTGGCATGAGGCAGCAGAAGGGAAAAAGGTGCTACACCCAGAATTGAGCCCCATATCACATATTTTCTGCCAAATCTATCTCCTAAAGGACCTCCAATGATGGTGCCCGCGGCGATTGAAAAAAGAAAAATAAACAAATAGACCTGAGAATCCTGAACGGAGACCCCAAATTTATGAATCACATAGAAAGTATAGTAAGTGGTCATGCTGGTGAGGTAGATATATTTCGAGAAGATCAGGAGCAGCAAAATAAAAACGGAAAGCACAATTGTCTTTCTTGGTAACATTTGAAATTGATGTCCATCATCTCCCGGACGACTGGCTTTAATGCGGATTTTACGTTTATACCAACCTCCGATATTAATTAACAAGATGATTGCCAAAAGGGCAAGTACCGAAAACCAGATAATATTCGACTGGCCGTAGGGTACAATAATTAAGGCGGCCAACAGGGGTCCAATTGAACTGCCAAAATTACCGCCAAGCTGAAAGATCGACTGCGCCATTCCCCGGCGCCCTCCTGAAGCCATATGGGCCATTCTTGATGCCTCCGGATGAAAAATTGAGGAACCGATACCGACCAGAGCAACCGAAAAAATCAGGATTTCAAAATTGGGCGCGCGTGACAATAGAATCAACCCTACCAGGGTAAATCCCATTCCGATTGCGAGTGAGTAAGATTTAGGTTTTCGATCGGTATACAGACCTACAAAGGGTTGAAGAATGGAGGCTGAAAGCTGAAAAGTAAGGGTAATTAAACCAATCTGCGCGAAACTCAAACTGAAGGTATCTTTTATTACCGGATAGATTGCCGGAATAATGGATTGTAACGCATCATTTAATAAATGAGAAATACTGATGGCAATAAGAATCGGATAAACAGTCTTCCCGGATATGGTATTTTTAACTTTTAGAACTGAGCCTGGAGACTGCTCGCTGATATGCCTGTTCATCTATACAAATGCTTGCAGCAAATATCCATTCTTAAATTTAAAAAAGCGATAAAGTCAAAAGAAATTAGCAATAATTTAAGACCTATTTTTAGATTAAAACCGTGGTTGCTAAGCCCTTTTATTTCTATCCGCTGTTACAGATGAGTCCGATTCGCCGCCTCTGAATAAGGGCTTGACCAATTGTCAGCGCGGGCTTGACCTGCGCTAAAAAGGTGCCCCAACTTGAATATCACATCGATGACCGGGCTGCCCATGCGGCGGATTAACCTTTAAACCTGCTGGTACAGGCGCCGGTAAAGCAGGTGCAGACTGAATATTTTGTGGGTTTGCTGCCGGTACCGGAGTACCGTCTGCATTAACCAGTGGAGCTCCCACAGCAAGATCACAACGATGTCCGGGCTGACCATGTGCAGGATTTACCCTTGGATTTTCAGCAGCCTGATTCGGCAAAGCCGGAATACCCTGGGTTGAAACAGGAGGGTTTGCTGCTTCATTTCGTTGATCCATCAAGACCGCAATAACGGTTGCACCGGTAAGTATTATTCCTCCAATTATAACAATTGTCTTCATTTACTTCTTATTTATCCCAAAATCAATTGAACGCTAAGATTAGGGAACATTAACTCGTCAAAAAATTACTAATAATTTAAACAATACGGGTTTATTGACCATTAAATTCGATTTATTAGCTTAGCGGAATAAAGGCATTTGGATTGAGATATTTTGTTCATATCGGCTACAAGGGTACCCATTATTTCGGCTGGCAGAGACAGCCTGATAAACTGAGTGTACAGGAAATTCTCGAGAATTGCCTCAGCCGGATTTTCAAGCAAAGTATAACCATTTTTGGTTGTGGTCGCACCGATGCCGGAGTGCATGCCAGCCAGTATTTCTTCCATATGGATATTGAAAAAAGCTGGAGCTTCGATTTGTTTTTCAGACTCAACCGAATCCTGCCGGATGATATTGCACTTTTTGATATTATTCCCATGGAAGGTCAGCCTCATGCCCGTTTTGATGCTATTCAGCGGGTATATGATTTCTTTATCCACACCTATAAAGATCCATTTCTTAGCGATAGCAGTTCATTATACCTCAGAAAAAGTTTCGACCTTGAACAGATGCAGCGAGCGGTAAATCTTCTTCCCAAATACGAAGATTACAGGGCATTTTGCAAGTCACCCGATAAAAATGAACATACTATCTGCCATGTTTCTGCTGCAAGTCTGTACACGAACAAAAGTGGCGACCGAATTCGTTTTCGGATTTCGTCCAACCGCTTTCTGGGCCGTATGATTCGTATTTTGGCGCGCAAACTTATCGAAATCGGTGATGGAGACCTGAGCGTAGATGAATTTGAAAGCCATCTCATCTCCAAAAATATTCCATCTAAACTATTGCCTGCACACCCGCAAGGACTTTTCCTTTCCAAGGTTACTTATCCTTATCTCGATTTGCAGCCCAAGTCTAAGTTTTGGGCTTCAATAGAGGATTCACATTGGGAGGAAGTGAGATTAAGCTAAAAGTAGAAAGCTAAAAGCAGAAAGCTAATTCGGATAAACATTGGTCTACAGAGAAATTGATAGATGCATAGTTACTGCGAAAGACAATTGTTTGCAGTATCTGATTAACTCAAAGATGTCCGTATAAATTATTACGTTTAAGCATTATAAATGAGTATTTTAGAAAAAAAGAATCCGATGCACAGAAGAGATTTTGTAAAACTAGGCAGTATTATTGCCGCAACTGCCGTACATTCTGAGGTATATGGCGGAGGAATTCCACAAAAAAGAGCAATGACTGTGAGCAAAACAGTCGATTTTATAAATGACGGCGTACCCTTGAGTCCGAAGGAATATGGCGAACTACTGATGAAGCTCGCCGATGAAGGCAAGATCAAAACCGACTTCTATTCGAACGGTGGGGTAGTAGAAGAACTCGAAAACCGCTTCGCCAAGCTAATGGGTAAGGAATCTTCGGTTTTCATGCCAACCGGAACCCTGGCAAACCACATGGCCCTGCGCCGCCTAGCCGGAAACAACCGAAGGGTAATTCTTCAGGAGCAAAGTCATATTTATCAGGATACCGGAGATGGATGCCAAACGCTGAGTGCGCTGAACCTAATTCCCCTCGGTCTGAATACTACCGAGATGACCCTGGCAGAGATTGAAGAAGTGGTTGATAAAACAGGAAAAGGCAGAGTAGCCTTAAAATTGGGGGTTATTTCCATAGAAAGTCCGGTGCGAAGGCAGCAGGATACACTCTTTGCTTTCCAAAACATGAAAGCCATTACCGCTTATGCTAAAGCCAATGGAATTAAAACCCACTTAGACGGAGCACGCTTGTTTATACAATCGGCACATACCGGCATTGATCCGGCAAGCTACGGAGCGATGTTCGATACTTCCTTCACCTCCATCTGCAAATGCTTCAATGCCGCCAGCGGAGCTGTTCTGGCAGGTTCAAAAGAGTTTACTCAGGACCTTTTCCATGAGCGAAGAATGTTTGGAGCCGGCATTCCGGCGGTATGGCCTTTTGCTGCAGTAGCTTTGCATTATGTCGACTCGTGGATCGAGGAATACAAAAGTGCCTGGCAAAAAGCCGAATACCTTTTTAGCGAAATTCAGAAAGATGAGCGCTACAAAATTGTGAAATACCAAAACGGCTCACACATTGTACACCTCGACCTTAAAAATATTGATAAAAAACGTCTTTCAGATGCATTGGCCAAGCGAAATATTCGTCTTTCTGCACCGGACGCTACTGGCTTTAACCTGAAAGTGAACATCTCGATGAACCGAATGACTGCACAGGAAATTACCGGAAGTTTCAAGGAAGCGATGAAGGAGGTGGGCTGAGATTTGGGAAGTTTAATAAATTGTCCTTAGGGTTGAGCGCTACGCTTAACTCTGCGAATTATTAAATGAAGTAGAGTCTTCAGACTCAATTATAAATTATTCTCTACAAACAGAATGCTTTGAAATTTATCCGGCTTACTGTCCACTGAAAACAATTTTAGGAGAAAATTTTTGCCATGATATCCTTGTAACATCCCCAAGTCTCTACCATCCAATAACATGAGAAGATCATTACAATAATTGAGTATTTAAGACCTCCGTTTTTTTTATTTTGCGAAGATTGTTAAATCATAAATCAATTTAATCAGACAGCTTGGACATAATACTGAATATTCAGAATTTAAGTAAAACTTATGAAAGCGGAGGTCGTACACTAACGGTTTTAGATGATATAAGTTTTGCCATTGAGGCAGGTTCGACCATGTCGATTGTTGGTCCTTCAGGAAGCGGTAAAACTACCCTCTTAGGATTATGTGCAGGGCTTGACCGTTCAAGTTCCGGAATTGTAGAATTAAATCATATCCGACTGGATAATTTGAATGAGGATCAGCGGGCACAAGTAAGAAACCAGCATGTAGGCTTTATTTTTCAGAACTTTCAACTTCTTCCTACACTTACAGCACTCGAAAACGTAATGGTACCTCTTGAGTTACGAGGTGAAAAAAATATCCGTCCAAGGGCCTTGGAATTACTTGACAAAGTTGGATTAGCTGATCGGGGGCATCATTACCCAACTCAATTATCCGGCGGAGAACAACAGCGGGTGTCCCTGGCCAGAGCTTTTTCAAATTCTCCCAAGATCTTATTCGCCGATGAACCTACAGGAAACCTGGATGCGGAAACCAGTGAAAAAGTCGTAAAATTAATTTTCGACTTAAATCGTGAAGCCGGAACAACCCTGGTTTTGGTAACTCATGATTTAGAATTGGCTTCCAAAACACAGCGTATCATACGAATTAGAGGTGGCTCAATCGTTTCAGATGTTAAAACTTTAAGTGAAAACCCCAAAAGGGCAGATCATGGCGGCTGATCATAAAATCCTGACGATGAAAGGGCAAGGATCTTTGAATTATAGATGGCTCTTGCTGATGGCATGGCGGGATAGCAGACGTAACCGCTCACGCTTATTTCTGTTCATTTCTTCCATCATCCTTGGAATTGCCGCCCTGGTGGCAATTTATTCTTTTGAAAATAATCTAAAGAAAGATATAGACTTGCAGGCAAAAAGCTTAATGGGTGCAGACCTGATCATTGAGACGAATAAGGCCGTTAAAGAGGAAGCGCTGCCGATGCTTAAAACATTGGGTATTGAACGTTCTGAGGAACGGACTTTTGCCTCAATGATCTATTTTCCAAAGAGCGGAGGTACACGTCTCGTCAATGTGAGGGCTCTATCCGGAGAATTCCCATATTACGGAGACATCGAAACAAGTCCGAAAAATGCCAGCCGAAGCTTCAGGCTCAGTAAACAAGCACTGGTTGATAAAACCCTCATGCTCCAGTATGATGCGAAACCGGGTGATTCCATCAAAGTAGGTGAGCTTGTTTTTCAGATAGCGGGATTATTGAATAAAGCGCCGGGGCAAACCGGTTTTAATGCTTCTGTTGCGCCGGTTGTTTATATTCCACTTTCTTATCTGCAAGATACCGGGCTTTCCCAAAAAGGTAGTCGCATCACCTATAATTTTTATTATAAATTTTCTCCTGAAACTGATGTCGATAAACTAGCGAAAAGTCTGGAGCCCAAGCTGGAAAAGGCCGAACTCGATTATGAAACCATTGAATCCAGAAAAGAAAATACAGGTCGTTCCTTTGAGGATATGACGGAATTTCTGGCTCTTGTTGGTTTCATTGCCCTTCTGTTGGGCTGTATTGGTGTGGCCAGCGCCATTCATATTTATATTCGTGAAAAAATTAATACGATCGCTGTTCTGCGTTGTCTGGGTGCTAGTTCAAGACAGGCATTTTTGATCTATCTTATCCAGATTGCCGGGATTGGGTTAATCGGTTCTATGATCGGTGCTTTTTTGGGAACAGGCATTCAGCAATTCTTACCCATTGTTCTGAAAGACTTTTTGCCGGTTGAAATCAATGTATCCATTTCATGGATAGCTATCGGACAGGGTCTTTTACTCGGTTTGATCATTTCCATATTATTTGCTCTTTTACCCTTGGTATCGGTGAGGAATATTTCTCCTTTAAATACACTCAGGCTTTCGCTGGAGGAAACCTCCCTGTTCAAAGATCCTATAAAATGGCTGGTATATCTTATCCTAGTGCTCTTCATTTTTTACTTTACTTATGTACAAATTGGCTCGCTCAGTAAGACGATATTCTTCACTATGGGCGTCCTTACCGGATTTATTGCTCTTGCCGCTTTAGCCTATGCAATCATGTGGCTTGCAAGACGCTATTTCCCTTTATCCTGGTCTTATTTATGGAGACAGGGTTTTGCGAATCTGTTCAGGCCAAATAATCAGACCTTGATTCTGGTGGTTTCAATTGGTCTGGGGACTACCTTTATTTGTACCTTATTTTTCGTTCAGGATATCTTGATCAACAGAGTTACGCGTTCATCCGGTAAGAATCAAGCCAATATGGTACTGTTTGATATTCAAACTAATCAGAAACAGGCACTAAGCGATCTGACCAAGCGCATGGATCTGCCTGTTCTACAAGAAGTTCCGATTGTAAATATGCGCATGACCGAAATTAAGGGCCGTAATGCTGCAAGTTATAAGAAGGATTCTGTAGCCTTGGGTGCCTTGCGTGGATTAGAACGGGAATACCGTGTTACCTACCGTGACAGCCTGAGTGATTCGGAAGGGATTGTAGATGGAAAATGGATTGGGAAAGCTGAACCCGGCAAGCCGGTTTACGTTTCTTTGGAGGATGCTTATGCGAAACGTATCGGGGTGAAAATAGGAGATGAACTGACTTTTAACGTTCAGGGGGCTCCATTAAAAGCGCTGGTTGGCAGCACCCGAAAAGTAGACTGGAACCGGATTCAGACAAACTTTATTCTGATCTTTCCGACCGGTGTTTTAGAGGATGCCCCGCAATTTCATGTGATGCTTACCCAGGTTTCATCCAACGAGATGTCGGCAAAATATCAGCAGGCTGTGGTGAAAATGTTTCCAAATATTTCAATGATTGACCTCGGACTGGTTTTAAGTGTGCTTGATGAGATTCTGGATAAGTTGGGCTTTGTGATTCGTTTCATGGCCGCCTTCAGTATCATTACAGGCTTGATAGTTCTAATTGCCTCCGTGCTTATCAGTAAATACCAGCGGATTAGGGAAAGTGTCTTGTTACGTACGATCGGTGCAAGCCGTAAACAGATTCTGGCCATTACCGCCTTGGAATATTTTTTCCTGGGAGCCTTGGCCGCTGCTGCAGGTATTATTTTAGCTATGCTGGCAAGCTGGGTGATGGCAAGATTCGTTTTCGAGACTAATTTTTCGCCGGAATTATTGCCGGTTTTAATACTTTTCTCGTTAATTACATCATTAACAGTGTTGATAGGATTATTTAATAGCAGAGGGGTTCTGAACAGACCCCCTCTGGAGGTGTTGAGGAGTGAGGTTTAATGAAAATTAATGCTAGAAAATTGAACATTAAAACCTGCAAATTATCACCAAACCGAAGGCGAGCCTGTTAAAAAATTTCATCAGCTGCTGTTTTACATCGGTAAACCTACCCAAGAACCAAAGCTAATATCCGATTTTGTACATTCCATAACCGGAGTTCGAAATAAGCAATATTAAAAAAAATGCCCCTTTAATTGACCTCATGGTGTTCCGAACTCATATTATTTGATTGTTGAAAGCAATACCTGAGTGTTATCGCTTGCTGCAGTCCTTTCCTCCGGAGTATTTCCGGCAAGAAATGCTACCTGATTTCAGATGATTCGTTGCCGGAAGATACCTCCTTCGGCAAGGTTTAATTTACCTAATGCTGTGCTTCATCGGTACGGGCGGTCCGCTAATAGAACCCCACGACCTGCGAAGCAAACCCGGGTGGTAGCCCTATCTTTTTTGCACTACTATATCTCAGAATAAGGATTCCATTTCCCGGCAAAAAAATAGGGCAGAACACGGGAACGGGAGCTAGGTACCCTACTTTCCAAAAGCTAAGAAAAACAATCAGGCTAAACTTAGCTCGGCAAGATGTGTTATCGATATCAGGTTAAAATAATGCCTATTCAGGTATTTTCTTAAGCCGGATATTCCAATTTTTTATAGACTTTTGTGCATGAGCCCAGCCGAAATAAATGCCAAATGGACTGTATTACAAGAACAGATTGCCAAAGACTTTGATACTGATCTTCCAGATATAAAAATTATGTTATTTCTTATTGGTGTTCAGGAGCTCGGTAAGGGACCCGGTAAATTCAGTAAACGCCAAAAAGAAGAGTTAATGCATATCGCTAACTGTCGATTATTCAGTGAGCTCGGTTTTTATGAACTGGAAGGGCTCGATCAGGATGGGTGGCCACACTGGAAATTAATAAAACCCATTCCTGCCTATACCCTTTTGGAACAGGAAATGATTATACGATCATTGATTATAAGTTATTTCGATAACATTTAATTCCCATAGCATGAGAAAACTTTTTACCTTTTTACTGATTACTATTTCAAGTATAAGTCTCGCCAAGCCCAAACATGATTTTATAAGAATTCAAACAAATAAAGGCGCTTGCATCATCATGTTATATAATCAAACTCCAAAACACCGAGATAATTTTTTGAAACTGAGCAAAGAGGGGTTCTACAATGGAACCCTTTTTCATCGAGTGATCAAGGAATTTATGATTCAGGGTGGTGACCCGGATTCAAAAACAGCCGAATCAGGTCAATTATTGGGTAAAAGTAGTTTGAAATACCGTATAGATTCCGAATTTAGAGATAGTATATTTCATAAAAAAGGAGTTTTGGCAGCAGCACGCGATAACAACCCTGAAAAAGCATCAAGTGCCAGTCAATTTTATATTGTACAAGGTAAAAAATGGACAGATTCCACATTGAACGCTGTTCAATTAAAAAGAATGAATGGCCGCATCATTCCCGAATATCAGCGCAAGACTTATAAAGAATTGGGTGGAACGCCACATCTTGATCAAAATTACACCGTTTATGGTGAAGTTGTCAGCGGTATTGAAATGATTGATGCAATTGCAAATGTAAAAACAGATTCTGCCGATCGGCCAATCGAGAATATTTCAATGATTGTAGAGGTCCTCAAAAAACGAGAAGCTAGAAAAATTGAAAAAAAACTGAGTTTAAAGAATAATCTACTTTAATTCCGATGAAAATTATAACCTATAATGTCAATGGAATCCGATCAGCATTCAGCAAGAACTGGTTGGAATGGTTGAAAGCCGCCAATCCTGATGTAATTTGCTTACAAGAAATAAAAGCTACTCCGGATCAATTGGATGATTTACCGGTCCTCGAACAAATGGGTTTCGAGCATTACTGGAATCCTGCCGAGAAAAAAGGTTACAGTGGCACCGCAATTTTTACAAAAATTAGTCCAAAACATGTTGAATATCGTTCAGGAATGGACGATTATGATCGGGAAGGACGTATAATAAGGGCGGATTTTGATGGAATTTCTGTGATGAGTACTTATTTCCCATCAGGCTCAAGTGGAGAAGATCGACAAGATTTTAAATACCGTTTCCTGGAAGATTTTAGAAATTATTCTGATAAACTTAAACTTGAAATCCCTAATCTGGTGATTTCCGGTGATTACAACATTTGCCATAAACCCATAGATATTCATAATCCTAAATCCAATGCCAATTCATCAGGCTTTCTTCCTGAGGAGCGCGAGTGGATGGAAGATTTTATCAGTTCAGGTTATACCGACTCGTTCAGACATTTCAATAATGAACCACATCACTATACCTGGTGGAGTTTTAGAGCGAATGCAAGAGCAAAAAACCTGGGCTGGCGAATCGATTATAACTTGGTTTCAGAGCCATTGCGAAATAAGCTGAAGCGTGCAGCAATACTTCCTGAGGCCAAACATTCAGATCATTGTCCTGTGCTTTTGGAATTAGATTTGTAGTTTTCGGTTGTTAAAAACCCATATCTTGTTCGGACAAATACAGGCGTCCATTTTAATGTCGAATTCATTGATATCATCAATCCGATCCACAGGATCAAATAAAGATAATCCGATTTTCTTCACATCTGGTCTACAAGTTTTCAGAAAGCGGTCATAGAAACCCTTGCCATACCCGGCTCGGTTACCCATTTTGTCAAATGCCAGAAGAGGAACAAATACTAATTCGATTTGTTCAGCAGGAACCGTTCGTCCATAGATTGGCTCAGGTATATCATATTTATTTCTACCCAAAATAGTATGCTCAGGATCATAAAGTACATTTTCTATTTTCAGGTTCTCAAAATCGGTTTTCGGTATAGCGATCTTTAGATTTGGGAAATTTAGTTTGAAATAGCTCAGAATGGAAAAGGTATCCACCTCATTTTTATTTTTGATGGGCATGAAAATATGAACCATCTTGTAACCGTCCCAATGAAAGTGCTTAACTTGTTCCATCAATGCATCGGTTAACATCCAAAATTCTGAACGTGAAAGTTTTTGACGCTTTTCCAGAAATAATTTTCTTAGTGCTGATTTATTCACAACACTAATCTAAAAACTATTTTACTCTTTCAATGTATTCACCGTTACGGGTATCTACCCTAACTTTATCGCCCTGATTGACAAATAATGGCACGCGAATTTCAACTCCGGTTTCAACGGTTGCACTTTTTAAGGCATTGGTCGAGGTATCCCCTTTAACAGCAGGTTCAGTATAGGTTATTTCAAGCTCAACACTCGTAGGAGCTTGTGCCATAATAGGCTCTTCGCTTTCAAAAGAAATAATTACATTCATTCCTTCCTTCAAGAACTTAGCTGCATTTCCAAATAAGGTTTTTTCGATACTGAATTGCTCAAAAGAAGTATTATCCATTACAACAAAATAATCACCCTCTTCGTAAAGGTATTGATAGTCACTTGTTTCAACTCGACAAATTTCTACCTGCTCATCTGTTCCCATTCTGGCTTCTACAATTTTACCGGTTTTGATGTTCCGTAACTTTCCAATATAAAAAGCACCACCTTTCCCAGGCGTACGGTGAATAATTTCATCGACAGTTACTAATTCGCCATTGTAACGCAAGATATTTCCGGATTTAATTTCTGAAGCTTTTGCCAAAAAATTTATTGATTTTGAGCGCCAAAGATAGGCTCATTTTATTAAAATTCCAATATAGCTTGAACTCAACACTTAGGGTAAATGAAAAATATACAATCGACTATTTATAATCTGATATATTTAACTGATTGGTACAAAAGCTATACTCCTGTAATTGATTTGAGCAAATAATAAGTATTCGGTCAGAGCAATATTTTTCAACCAGAGTGAGGTACCACTCAATCCCTTGTTTATCCAGGTTAGAGGCCGGTTCATCAAGGAGAATCATTTCAGTATCAGAACAAAAAGCTAATGCGAGTTTGACGCGCTGCTTCATTCCGGATGAAAAATTTTTGATTGCCTTACTTTCAGAGCGTTTTAGACCCATCAGCTCAATCAAATAATCTCTGTTTAGTCCCTTTTTGTAATTCTTAAAACTAAAATGAAAATCAATGAGCTCCATCAAAGTAAATTCTTCAATTAAGTCAAGATATGGAGCAACCAGCGATAAATACTTAAAAACAGAATCCGCATCGAGTAGTATATCATTCTTGAAATAAGAAATTGACCCTGTTGTACTGCTCAAGCTTCCTGAAATCACTTGCAAAATCGTAGATTTTCCGGCTCCATTTGAACCCAAAATCGCATAGGACTTACCACTTTCAAAAACATAATTTACATCCTTGAAAATCCATTCCTGATTAAAACGGCGACCAATGTGGTCAAGGTTTATTTTCATCATAGGGTTAAGATCAGAAAGATCTCAGATTTCAGGAATTACCAAAACCTTTCATAACGCCTCGGTTTGAGTTTCTGATAAAATCGATAATCTCATCCCTAACCTCAGTTGGTTCACGATCAGTTTCAATAATGTCCAGAGCTTTGGAAATATTAAATTTTTTCAAAAAGATAGTTCTGTAAATATCTTGTATCTCATTGATTTGTTCGGATGAAAAACCTCTCCGACGCAAACCTACTGAGTTAATTCCAACATACGCAAGTGGCTCTCGGCCGGCTTTGGTATACGGAGGAACATCTTTTCGAACAAGCGAACCGCCGGAAATAATTGAATGTGCACCAATGGAAACAAACTGATGCACAGCAGAGGCACCACCAATAAAAGCATAATCCTGAACCTCTATATGACCTGCCAGTTGTACCGAGTTTGCAATAATAACGTTGTTTCCAATTACACAGTCATGGGCAATATGAACATAGGCCATCAGCAGGCAGTTTGATCCGATGGTCGTGGTGTTTTTATCAAGAGCGGTACCCCGATTGAGAGTGACACATTCTCTAATAATTGTATTATCTCCAATTGTAACCGTAGAAGGCTCTCCCTTATATTTTAAATCCTGTGGTGGTGCTGAAACAACTGCACCCGGAAAAATACGGCAGTTTTTACCAATACGTGCACCATCCATTATGGTGACATTTGATCCAATCCATGTGCCTTCACCAATAACTACATCCTTGTAGATGGTAACAAAAGGTTCTATAACAACCGTTTCGGCAATTTTAGCCTGTGGGTGAATATATGCTAAGGGCTGGATCATACGTTGGATTCGCTATCTTTGACTCTAGTTATTTGTGCCATCATTTCTGCCTCAACGACCACTTTTTCACCAACCATTCCTACTCCCTTCATCTGGCATATCCCTCTTCTGATTGGCTCCATTAAATCGCAGCGAAATACGATGGTATCTCCCGGCAAGACTTGTGCGCGGAACCTGACCCGATCGATCTTTAAGAAATAAGTGAGGTAATTTCGGGGATCCGGTACAGTGCTCAAAACTAAAATTCCACCGGTTTGCGCCATAGCCTCAATCTGAATTACCCCGGGCAGAACGGGTGCACCGGGAAAATGTCCCTTGAAGAATTCTTCGTTCATGGTTACATTCTTGACCCCAACCACATGTGTTTTGGAAAGCTCTAGAATTTTGTCAACAAATAAAAATGGCTGCCTGTGTGGTAAAATGTTCATGATCTGAACAACATCATACAAGGGTTCTACGCCGGGATCATAAACCTGTACACATTTCTTCGATCTATCTTTTTTAACTTGAGATTTAATTTTCTTGGCAAAGGCAATATTTGCGGCATGTCCTGGTCTGGCGGCCATAATATGCCCCTTTAAGGGTACCCCAACCAATGCCAGATCGCCAATCATGTCTAAAAGCTTATGACGAGCAGGTTCGTTTTGATACCGCAGTTCAATATTATTCAGTATCCCTTCTCTTGCAACATCAATACCATCCCTATTAAAAAGTTTCGCCAAATTTTTCAATTCCCCCTTACCTATTTGTTTATCCACCACTACAATGGCATTATTCAAATCTCCACCCTTGATCAGGTTGTGCTTTAATAACATCTCGAGCTCATGAAGAAAACAAAATGTACGACAAGAAGCAATTTCCCTTTTAAATTCAGTAAGATTCGAAATTGCTGCATGCTGACTTCCCAAAACCGGGGAGTTATAATCAATCATGCAGGTGAATCGGTAATCATCAAGTGGCATAGCAACCATTTCCACTTTTCTATCGGGCTCAGTATAATGAATATTATGTGGAATACTATAATACTCACGATCTGCATCCTGATTGATAAATCCAATACTCTCTAAGGCATCCACAAATTGGATGGAACTTCCATCCATGATTGGAATCTCCGGTCCATCGAGCTCCATCAATATATTATCTACCTCAGTACCCACAAGGGCAGCCAAGACATGTTCAACGGTATTTACACTTGCGCCATGTTGTGTTAGGGTGGTTCCTCTTGAGGTATCGCTTACATAATCAACATCCGCATCAATAATCGGGGTTCCCGGCAGATCAATTCTCTTGAATTTATAACCATGATTTTCAGGTGCAGGTTTAAATGTCAGCCTTGCAGTCTTTCCAGTATGTAAGCCCACTCCGGTTACAGAAACTTCTGTTTTGATAGTTCTTTGTTTTACATTCATCTTATTGATATTCATAAGGCAGAACACGCATCACTTTAAACGGTCTTTGATCTTACTTTCAAGTTCTAAAATTCGTTTTTCGAGCTCTGGGAGTCGTTTTATGATGACCTGCGATTTCAAGGAGTCACGGTAACTCATCAATGGAGATCCATTCCAGCTCAAATTCTCTTCCCTGATTGAATTATTAACGCCAGTTTTTGCGCCAATATTACTTCCATTGGCAATACTAATATGACCAACAATTCCTACCTGTCCCCCAATAACGCAGTTCTCACCAATTTTAGTACTACCTGATATTCCGGTTTGTGCTGCAATCACTGTGTTGGAACCAATTTCAACATTATGGGCAATTTGAATAAGATTGTCGAGTTTCACACCCTTGCGAATGATGGTAGATCCCATGGTGGCCCGGTCAATTGTTGTATTCGAGCCAATTTCAACATTTTCCTCAATAATTACGTTTCCAATCTGACTAACCTTTCGGTATTTTCCCTCACCACCATTTGCAAAGCCAAAACCATCGCTGCCAATAATCGCACCGGAATGAATAATCGTATGATCACCAATTATACAATTGAAATAAACTTTGACGCCAGAATATAAAGTTACATTCTTACCCACTGTAACATTGTCTGCCAAATATACATCAGGATAAATTTTACTTCCGTCCCCAATCTTGACATTTGGACTAATATATGCGAATGCAGCAATGTATACATCTTTTCCAATCTCCGAACTCGGATGGATAAAACAGGGTTCCTCAATGCCGGTTTTGTTTGATTTTAAAAGCTCATCATACTTCTCCAATAAGACCGAGAATGCGCTGTAAGCATTTTTCACCCTGATCAAGGTTGCAGCGATAGGCTGCACAGGTACAAAATCTTCGTTAACTATGATGATTGAAGCTCCGGAATTGTAAACAAATTGTTCATATTTTGAATTCGCAAGAAATGACAAAGAACCTGACTTCGCTTCCTCTATCTTAGCAAGCTGGTTTACTGTCACCTCAGGATTACCTTCTACAGTTCCTTCAAGTAAAATTCCAATCTGATGTGCAGTGAGTTGCATCTGGCAAATTTATAGCTTATATATTAACGAACAAATTTTGAGCTTATTCGCATGATTTTATTTATTATACTTTATTTCCTTAACATAGCAAAGAATATACTTTTCTACAGTTTTTGCCAAAGCCTCCAGATTAGAATTGTCTGAGGCTTTGGTTATATCCAATATAGACCCGTCTTTCATCAAAATGTTAATGCTTCCATCCCCTACATGGTAAGCATTATTTTTAATGGTATCAGTAAATACGAAATATGAGGTCTCATCATCAGGAACATCAAATTCATTGTTTACTCTTTCTGCCAGCTCATTAACCCATTCAATGGTCGGGGGCTCATTACTAATCTCAACCTTGTATAAATTTCTGCTGATAAGATGCTTACAAAGAGTTGATAATATAAAATCCTCATCATCGGCCCATACTTTAATCGATGAAAATATATCATTATCATCTAGTTTGGTAAACCACTCCAAATTTTGAGGATCTCTTCTAAATTCTTCTTTACTTATTGAATGATTTAAGAAATACGAAAAACAAGGGCTGGCAAACAGATTTCGGCCCTCAATTGAAAGTTCTTTTGCCCTCTCAAGAATTTTTACAAGCATTTGCTCCGCTGCAATCACTGTTTTGTGAAGATAAACCTGCCAATACATCAGCCTCCTGGCAATCAAAAACTTCTCAATAGAATAAATCCCCTTTTCCTCAACCACCAGCTGATCATCCACAACATCCAGCATTTTTATAATTCGGTCAAAGCTGATTACTCCCTCCGAAACTCCGGTAAAAAAACTATCCCTGTTCAAATAATCCAGGCGATCAATATCAAGCTGACCGGAAACCAATTGATGTAAAAATGTTTTGGAATAACGATTGTTAAAAATTTCTAGGGCCAAGTTAAGCTTACCATCAAACTCTCGATTTAGATTTTTCATTAATAAAGCCGTAATGTGCTCGTGGGATACGCCATCAACGATTGTATGTTCCAGTGCATGAGAAAATGGGCCATGACCAATGTCGTGTAGCAAAATAGCTATCATGACTGCTTCCTCTTCAGCATAGGAGATGGCTTGACCTTTACTTTTGATAGTTTCAATCGCCAAACCCATCAAATGCATGGCGCCTAAAGCATGATGAAACCGGGTATGTAAAGCACCCGGATAAACCAAATGGGTCATTCCTAATTGCTTGATGTAGCGCAAACGCTGAACATAGGGGTGCTGAATTAAATCATACACCAAGTCGGATGGAATGGTCATAAATCCGTAAACGGGATCGTTAATTATTTTTTTCTTATTCAAGATTGAGAATCTTACGGCACAAAAATTGTTAATTTTAATGACAATTGAACGTATAAATTAATTCGATACGTCATTAATTACTAATTTTACTAATAAATGCAGGAAACTACTATATTATGGGCCGATGATGAAATCGACCTTTTAAAACCACATATCCTTTTTCTTAACGAAAAGGGATACCGGATTAAAACCGTAACCAACGGAAATGACGCATTGGATTGCTTCAAAAATGAAAATTTCGACCTTGTTTTTCTGGATGAAAATATGCCGGGCCTTACCGGGTTGGAAACTCTCGGTAAAATAAAATCAATAGATCCGGATATTCCGATTGTTCTGATTACAAAAAACGAAGAGGAGTACATGATGGAGGATGCCATTGGGTTTAAAATTGATGATTATCTGATCAAGCCTGTAAATCCGAAGCAGATTTTGCTGACCATAAAGAAGCTGATTGATAATAAACGTTTGGTTAGCGAAAAAACCTCCATGGCCTATCGGCAGGATTTCAGAACGCTGGGCATGACTTTGAATGATAACCTTAGCTTTTCAGAGTGGGTTGACGTTTATAAAAAATTGGTTTATTGGGAGCTTTCTCTCGAAAAACTTGAAGACGAAGGTATGCATGAGATTCTGACTGTCCAAAAATCAGAGGCCAATGTCCAATTCTCTAAATTCATTGAAAAAAATTATTTGAAATGGCTAAAAAATCCTGAAGATGGTCCGATCACTTCGAATCAACTTTTTGTAAAAAAAGTATTTCCATCACTGGAAGCTAAAAAACCTACATTCTTCATCCTAATTGATAACTTACGCTATGACCAGTGGAAAATGATTAACTCCATTTTAATGGATTATTACCGCGTTGATGAGGAGGATAGCTATTACAGTATCTTACCAACAGCCACCCAGTATGCAAGGAATGCCATATTTTCTGGATTAATGCCCATGGAGATGGAACGCCGCTTTCCGAAAATGTGGCAGAATGATGAGGATGAAGGTGGAAAAAACCTGTTCGAAGAAAAATTTCTGAGTGATCAAATTCAGCGGGTGATGCGGAAAGAATGTAAATACTCTTACAACAAGATTCTTACATTCGAACAAGGTAAAACCATCAGTGAAAATCTGAATAATTTAATGCGCAATGATCTAAATGTGATTGTTTACAATTTTGTTGATATGCTTTCACATGCACGAACCGATATGGCAATGATAAGGGAACTTGCTAATGACGAAGCAGCATACCGCTCCCTAACTCTTTCCTGGTTTGAACATTCCCCTTTGCTGGATGCATTGAAAAAACTTTCCCAGAAAAAAATAAAACTAATCCTAACAACGGATCATGGTACGATCAGAGTCAAACATCCAAGTAAAATAATCGGCGACCGAAATACCAATTCAAATTTAAGGTACAAACAGGGAAAGAATCTTGATTTTGTCCCAAAAGATGTGTTTCATATCAAAAACCCTCATGATGCCATGCTTCCAAGGTTACACATGAGTTCAAGTTTTATTTTTGCGAAGGAGGATAGCTACTTTGTTTACCCGAATAATTACAATCATTTCGTTAATTATTACAATGAAACCTTTCAACATGGGGGTATTTCTATGGAAGAGATGATTATTCCATATGTAACTTACAGTCCGAAATAATTCTTATTTTAATTCGACCCAATGAATATCCGCGTCAAAAACGAACCGGAATTGCAAAATGCTGCTTTGGAACTGCTGAAGTTTGCTGCAGATGAAAAAGTCTTTCTTTTTGAAGGTGAAATGGGTGCAGGAAAAACAACATTGATTAAATTCTTGTGTTTTGAACTAGGTGTAAAAGAAACGGTAAGCAGTCCCACCTATTCAATAGTAAATGAATATGCATTTCCCGGAGGTAAGATTTTTCATTTTGATTTCTTCCGTATCCAATCACAAATTGAAGCTTTAGACATCGGTTTTGAAGAGTATTTATCCTCCGGTGATTACTGTTTTATCGAATGGCCACAAAACATTCCAGACCTATGGCCCCTACACCATGTCCGGGTGAAAATAGCTGAAAATGAGGTGGGAATACGCAATATTGAGATAAAAAAACATGAAACTGATTATTTCTAAATTCACGGCTTGCTCTCTTAAAATTTTTGTACCTTCATTAGCCTAAAAAATACCAGAAGATGAGTGAATTAACTGACATTGCAAAACAAGCCATGATGCAACCGCAGGAGGCAATGTTAGAACTTAAAAACAAAAAAAATAACCTTTTTATTGGGATCCCCAAAGAGACTTCATTTCAGGAAAACAGAATCGCTCTGACACCTTTATCGGTTGGCTTATTGGTTCAACATGGCCATGAGGTTGTGATTGAAGCTGGTGCCGGACTTGCAGCTAATTTTAAGGATAATCATTATAGTGAACAGGGAGCTCAGATTGTTTATGATAAAAAAGAAGTTTATAAAGCTGATTTAATCATAAAAATAGCACCACCCATGGCCGATGAAGTAGAAATTATGAAAATGGGGCAGGTCCTTTTTTCTGCACTTCAGATGTCGACCATGAAAATTGATTTTTTGAAGGCATTAATGAAAAAAAACATTACTGCCTTGTCATTTGAATACCTGCGAGATGAGGGCAATGTTTTAAGTGTAGTTAGAGCAATGAGTGAGATTGTCGGGGCAACCTCGGTACTTATAGCTGCTGAATATCTTAGTAATGTGTTTGAAGGCAAAGGCCTTATGTTGGGTGGAATTACAGGTGTTCCCCCAACAGAAATTGTTATTTTAGGTGCGGGAACAGTTGGTGAATATGCAGCCAGAACCGCTATTGCACTTGGCGCCGAGGTCAAGGTCTTTGATAGCTCCATTTACAGATTACGTAGGCTGCAAAATAATATCGGAAGCCGTGTTTTTACTTCGGTCATACAGCCGGTAGTTTTACATAAAGCCATTTGCAGTTGCGATGTCGCAATTGGAGCCATTCGAGCAAATCATGGAAGAAGCCCATGTCTTGTTTCAGAAGAAACGGTCAGCAAAATGAAACCAAACTCAGTGATTATTGATGTCAGTATCGATCAAGGTGGTTGCTTCGAGACTTCACAGGTCACAAATCATACTCATCCAACATTCAGAAAATACGATGTGATCCATTATTGTGTTCCAAACATTGCTTCCAGAATGTCGAGAACTGCAACTTATGCTTTAACCAATATCTTTACTCCAATAATACTCGACATTGGAGAAATGGGCGGAATTATGAACTTAATCTGGGAAAGACCGGGAATACGAAATGCGATATATCTTTATCAGGGTAAACTTACCAATAAAGACCTTGCAGACCGCTTTAGTATACCAATGAAAGATTTGGATCTGCTGATTGTTTCAAACCGCTGATGAAAAAATCTCTTCTTATTCTCTTCCTGTTTTTTTCCTGCGATACCTTTGCACAAGGTCATAATCCTTATGGATTAGAAATAATTAATGAGTACTCTGTCTACCAAAAATCGGTTGAACTTGATAAAAACAAGCAACTGGTTGAGATCAAAAAATACATTCCAACAATTAATCTGGATATCCGTTATGCCGGCAAAAATAATTTTACCAAACAAGCGGTTTATCAGCAGGCTAGAGCATTTGCCAGACTTCCGGTTGTTCAAGCCCTCAAAAGGGTTCAAAATGAACTCAAGAAATCGGGCTTCGGACTAAAAATTTTTGATGCTTACCGGCCTTACAGTGTAACCGTCAAATTTTTTGCCATTGCCACAGATAAGAGTTTTGTCGCAAATCCAAAGGATGGATCAAGACACAACAGAGGTTGTGCCATTGATCTAAGCCTAATTCATCTAAAAAACGGTAAAGAAGTAGAGATGCCGACCCCTTATGATAGTTTTGCACCTGAAGCCGCATCCAATTTTCAGGATTTACCGCCAATAATTATAAAAAACCGTGAACTGTTGCGAACTACAATGGAAAGGTATGGGTTTCGTGTTTTAGATAATGAGTGGTGGCACTTTGATTTCGTCGGTTGGAAAAATTATGAATTGATGGATATACCCTTTGAAGATTTGTAATCTCCGTTTATCGTATTTAGAAGAAACTCAGGCTCTTCAGTATCTTGAATGCTATTCAAAACCATTCGTTGGATAGATTCATCTTTCCGATCAGGATAGGGAAAGAAAAAATATAGATCCCTTTTTTAATCAATCGGCTGCGATATCATCTTGAAGAAGAAAAAAAATTGTTATTAACCTTGAAATTGATTGTAAATCCTACCAGCCTGATTATTTTCCTCACCTTAATGATATGAGTTCGGAACACCTTGAGGTCCATTAAAAGGATATTTTTTAATCTCGCTTATTTCAAACTCAGGTTGTTTATTTACAAAGTAACGATTCTGTTTATCCCGATAATTAAACAGAGCGCTAACTATTGTAAAAATACCATTCATTTATTGTTAAAAAATTACTCTTATTCAATTCAATTTATAGATTTGTAAAAACCTACAATCTAACCATTTAAAAAAAATTATGACAATCTACCTTCGCTATTTGCAGTTTGCCGCATTCACGGCTTTGCTATTTTTATCCCGATTTGATAATTTGCAGGCCCAAGATCGAAATAAGCCGGCTACTCCGGTTACACAACCTGCTAAACCTGCTGCTCCGGCTGTAGCCACGCCCCCAAAACCTGGAATAAAGCCTTATAAAGAAGTTATTACCGATAAGGCAAAGACTGATAAGGGCTTGTTTAAAGTTCATCGCTTAGACGGAAAATATTTTTATGAAATTCCGGATTCTTTGTTCGATCGAGAAATGTTGGTGGTTACACGTTATTCTAAATCCCCAACCATTGATGGAACCTATGGTGGTGAAGAATTAAATGAACAAATTTGGAAGTGGCAAAGACGCGATAAACAAGTAATGATCAGGATTCCATCCTACCGCAATATCGCAGACAGGAATTCAGACATGTATCAAGCGGTAATGAATTCTAACCTGGATGCAGTTTTGTCGTCATTTGAAATAAAGGCCATAAACAAAGATTCCAGTTCGGTAGTGATTGATGTTACTGATCTTTATGCAAAGGACGTTCAATCGCTAGGTCTGCCTCAACGGATGCGCACGCAGTACAAAATAACTGCAATGGATGAATCCCGGAGTTTTATTGATACCATTAAATCTTTCCCGATTAACATTGAAGTACGGACATTAAAAACATATCGTGCTACCGATCCTCCGGGAGATAAAACAATTGGATCGATGTCTGTAGAAATTCACAACTCCATGCTCTTATTGCCAAAAATACCATACAAGCCTCGTTTCATGGATGAAAGAGTTGGATATTTCGGTCAGAGTCAAACAGATTATGGCTTGGATGAACAAAAAGCAAAGGTTACGCGTTATATTCACCGCTGGAGGTTAGAACCCAAAGATCCCGAAGCTTACAAACGCGGTGAATTAGTAGAGCCTAAAAAACAGATTGTTTATTATATTGATCCTGCTACTCCTGTCAAATGGAGACCTTATCTCATTCAGGGTGTAAAAGACTGGAATGCGGCATTCGAAGCGGCTGGATTTAAAAATGCAATTACTGCAAAAGAACCTCCTCTCGATGATCCCGACTGGTCGCCTGAGGATGCAAGATACTCAGTGATTCGATATTTTGCCTCGAACATTGCCAATGCTTACGGCCCTCATATTTCAGATCCTCGTTCGGGTGAAATCATGGAATCAGATATTGGCTGGTATCATAATGTCATGAACCTGGTTAGAAATTGGTTCTTCGTACAAACTGCTGCTATTAATCCTGATGCGCGTAGCCCAAAATTCAAGGATGAAGTTATGGGTCAACTCATCCGCTTTGTTTCTGCACATGAGGTTGGTCATACCCTTGGCCTTCCGCATAATTTTGGTTCAAGTGTTGCCTATCCGGTAGATTCTCTACGCTCAGCTTCTTTTACCAAGAGAAAAGGTGGAACCGCACCATCCATCATGGATTACGCTCGTTTTAATTATATAGCACAGCCCGGAGATGAGGGTGTTGTATTGTATCCGGGTGTAGGCGATTATGATAAATGGGCTATAAAATGGGGTTATTCTTGGTTTGGTAATCAAACACCAGAGGAGGAAGCTAAAACCTTAAATAAGTGGACCATTGAAAGAGCGGGAAACCCGATTTATTTTTATGGGCAACAAACCGGAAACCCAATTGATCCGCGAGCACAATCTGAAGATTTAGGTGACGATGCAATGAAGGCTTCCAAATACGGGATTGCTAATTTGAAACGAATATTACCGAATATTGAGAAATGGACTTACGAAGAAGGTAAACCCTATGATAATTTGAGGGAGTTATATGGCGAAGTGCTTGGTCAGTGGAATCGCTATATGGGTCATGTGCGATCAAATATTGGCGGCATTTATGAGGATGATAAAACCTATGAACAAAAAGGACCGGTTTATACCCATGTGATAGAAGCGAAACAAAAGGAAGCTGTTAAATTCATTAATGACCAGGCCTTTGCTACGCCAACCTGGATGCTGGATCAGAGTGTTTTGAACAAATTTGATAATGCAGGAATAGTCGATCGATTAAGAAGAACTCAGGTAGGGGTATTGAACGGAATTCTTGATTTTGGCCGTTTGAATCGAGTTATAGATAACGCTGTTAAAAATGGTTCATCGGCTTACACCATGGATGAATTATTTGAGGATTTACGGAATGGGATTTGGTCTGAATTAAAAACAGGAGCCAATATAGATACCTATCGCCGAAATTTACAACGTGCGTATATTGAACGAATGTCATATCTTTTAAATGAGAATGAGGCCGCAGTACCTGCACAATTTGGGGCTTTAGCCGGACCACAAATTGATGTTTCACAATCAGAAATACGACCAATGGCCAGACATGAACTGAAGTCGTTGTCTAATCAGGTTAAAGCGGCTATGCCTAAATATGCCAATCCTGTTTTGAAGGCACATCTTGAGGATGTATTGGTTAGAATTGCTGAAGCTTTAGATCCTAAATAATTAAAAGAGAATAAATAAAAAGCGCCCTTTATGAAAACATAGAGGGCGCTTTAATAAGATATTTTTAAGAATTATTCTTCTCTTCTTCCCATCAGCATGCTCGCGTAATAGACCAATGTCGCTAAAGATCCTAATGCAGCAACTACATAGGTCATAGCTGCCCACCATAAAGCATCTTTTGCCTGATCATTCTCGACACTGCTTTGCATAATTCCACGGTTACTTTGTAACCAAGCCAAAGCTCTTTTGCTGGCATCAAACTCAACCGGAAGTGTAATAAAAGCAAATAATGTGACAACAGCAAGTGCCGCCACACCGATAGCGAGAACGGTAATGTCACCCGAAAAAACAAGTAGCATCACACCAATCATCAATGCCCATTGTGTGATCTTGGAGGCAACATTTACTGCCGGAACAACTGATGACCTGAACTTCAACCAATTGTAAGCCATCGCGTGTTGAATTGCATGTCCACATTCATGCGCTGAAACAGCTGCTGCCGCAACACTTCGTCCATGATATACCTCGGGGCTCAGATTAACTGTCCGATTAGCTGGATTGTAATGATCGGATAGCTGACCCTCAGCAGAAATAATCTGAACATCATAAATCCCATGATCCTTTAACATTTTGTCCGCTATATCTTTTCCGTTCATTCCTGAACCAAGAGGCATTTCGGAATACTTTTTAAATTTGTTCTTGAAGCGCCATTGCACAGCAAAACTGACTACTGCAATGACAATCATTAATATTAATCCCATAATCTGATGTTTTTTTAAAGGTATTCAATAACCGTTCCGAACAAAAATAAACACAAATAATTTACCTTTAGATTATATGGCTAATCAATTTTCATATTGGGAACGGAAATCTTTTATGGCCGACTTTGATGTAGTCATTGTTGGAAGCGGTATAGTCGGATTAAATGCATCCCTAAACCTTAAAATAAAACAGCCCAAATTAAAAATTGGCGTCCTCGAATCAGGTTTTTTACCCTCCGGTGCAAGTACAAAAAATGCTGGCTTTGCGTGCTTTGGAAGCGTTTCGGAACTTTTAAAGGACTTGGAATGCCATTCCGTGAATGAGGTTCTTGAAATGATTGAGCTGCGTTGGAAGGGTTTAGAAAAACTCCGAAAGGAGCTTGGTGATTCTACCATTTGCTACGAACAAATTGGAGGGTTTGAAGTATTTAAATCAAGCGAAAATGATTGGGCCCTCAAGTGTTTGGATAAAGTTCCATGGTTTAATAATCTCTTAAAGTCAGTAATCGGAGAATCTGACATTTATGCAGTTTCGAATGATAAAATAGCAGAATTCGGGATGAGGGGCATAAGTCACATCATTAAAAACAAGTATGAAGGACAAATTGATACCGGAAAAATGATGCTGGCCTTACTATCCAGGGTTCAGGGTCTTGGTGTTATTGTTATTAATAATTGCCGGGTTAAAAAAATTGATCAGGAAAATGGGTTTAAGGATCTTAGCACCAATCGGGGAAATTTTAAAGCAAAATCCGTCATCTTAGCGACCAATGCATTCATCGGGCAGTGGATTCCTGATATAGACCTGATACCCGGAAGAGGA
>VGGW01000004.1 GCA_016868395.1 Bacteroidota bacterium
GTTTTATCGATCTCATCGAGCAGGTCGTCAACCTGATTTACTACAGGTCTGATTTCAATTTCAGGATCCAGGAGTCCGGTAGGGCGAATAACCTGTTCCACAAATACACCCTCAGTTTGTTCCAGTTCATAATCGCCGGGAGTGGCACTTACATAGATAGTTTGAGGGGCAAGTTTTTCAAATTCATTGAAGTTTAGTGGACGATTATCCAGTGCAGCCGGCAAGCGAAAACCGTAATCCACCAAGGAGATTTTTCTGGAGCGGTCGCCCCCATACATTGCCCGTATTTGTGGAACGGTCACATGACTTTCATCAATCACCATCAGATAGTCCTCGGGGAAATAATCCAATAAACAAAATGGACGCATTCCGGGTATTCTTCCATCAAAAAAACGAGAATAATTTTCAATTCCACTACAATAGCCCAGTTCCCTAATCATCTCCAGGTCGTAGTTAACCCGCTCTTCCAGCCGTTTGGCTTCCAGAAAACGGCTCTCATCTAAAAATTGTTCTTTTCGATTTTCAAGCTCCTCCTGGATAGCCCAGATCGATTGAGTAAGCCTTTCTTTCGGTGTAACAAATAAATTGGCGGGGAAAATGGCCAGATGATCCATTTTTTCCAGGGTTTTTCCTGTCGCAGGATCGATGGTACTGAGTTCTTCGATATCATCACCAAAGAAAGAAACACGATAGGCAAAGTCCAGGTAAGCAGGATAAATATCGACCGTATCACCTTTTACCCTGAATGTTCCACGACGGAAATCCAGCGTTGTTCTGGAGTAAAGTATCTCAACCAAACGGTGCAGAAAAGCATTCCTGCTGATCTTGGTACCAATAGCAAATCGGAAGATTGAGTTTGAAAAGTCCTCAGGATTCCCCATGCCATAAATACAGGAAATGGATGATACCACAATAATATCACGTCTACCTGACATCAATGCAGAGGTAGTTCGAAGCCTGAGTTTTTCAATCTCCTCATTGATCTGAAGATCTTTTTCAATGTAGGTGTTGGACGAGGCTATGTAGGCTTCAGGTTGATAATAATCGTAATAGGAGACGAAGTAATTCACTGCATTCTCCGGAAAGAATTGTTTAAATTCACCATAGAGCTGAGCGGCGAGAGTTTTGTTGTGACTTAAAACCAGCGTTGGCTTTTGCGTTTGTTGTATTACATTAGCAATGGTGAAAGTTTTACCCGAGCCTGTAACTCCTAAAAGAGTTTGATAATTTTCGCCCCGGTTTATACCATCAACAAGTTGCCTGATCGCCTCCGGTTGGTCTCCGGTGGGAACGTATTCTGAAGTGAGTTTGAATTCCATGGAATGGTGCAAAGATAGGAAAGAAGTGGTTTAATTGGAGAATGAGCAAATTAGCAAATGAGGAATTTGTCAATGAACGGATCGGTCTATTGGTTGATTAGGGAATTAAGGAAATTGACAGAGTGATTTCTATGAATACCGACCGGAGGAAATTACAAGCTGAAGCATTCTTCGCGTTTGCTCATTTTCTCATTTTCAAAGGGTCTGATTCCTATTTCAACTTAATTTCTTAAATTTAAGGATGACTTTCATACTGGACCAAAACAATTCCATTGCAAATCATTTCCTGGCTGAATTGAGGGATGCGCAGATTCAGCAGGACAGCATGCGCTTTCGTAAAAACATGGAGCGCTTAGGCGAAGTTTTTGCATATGAAATAAGTAAAACCATGGGCTATAAAGAAAAGGCGGTTGAAACCAGTCTTGGCACTGCAAGGGTCCGGGTAATGAATGAACTACCGGTACTTGCAACTATTTTGAGAGCCGGTTTACCTCTTCACCGAGGTCTTTTAAACTATTTTGACCGGGCCGATTCTGCTTTTATTTCTGCTTATCGTAAAACAACCAAAGGACACCAGTTTATAATTAAAATAGAATATATATCTGCGCCATCTCTGGATGGGAAAATTTTAGTTATCGCAGATCCGATGATTGCAACCGGCGAAAGCATGGTCTTGTGTTGTAAAGAACTGTTGGCTCGATATGAGATTAAAGAATTGCACCTGGTTGGAGTCATTGCCTCCAAGCTTGGTTTGGATCACATCGAAGCCAATCTTCCCAATGCAAAGTTATGGATCGGTTCTTTAGACGAGGAACTCACCACAAAATCTTATATAGTGCCCGGTTTAGGTGATGCCGGGGATTTATCATTTGGAATAAAGGAGTAGCAATTTTGAAAC
Organism: Bacteroidota bacterium; assembly: GCA_016868395.1. Taxonomy (GTDB): domain Bacteria; phylum Bacteroidota; class Bacteroidia; order Sphingobacteriales; family Sphingobacteriaceae; genus Daejeonella. Next base: position 2,218 of record VGGW01000004.1, read on the forward strand.
TAATAGGTAGATTATACTGTTCCTTTTCGTCTTTTATCCCTTACTTTGCAAGCAGAATCTAAGCTTTAAATCCAATGCCCTATAAGCATCTCTTCTTTGACCTTGATCATACAATCTGGGATTTCGATAAAAATGCAGAAGAGACCTTGAATGAGCTCTACCATACCTATAACCTAAGAGAATTAGGTTTACATTCTGCAGATACTTTCATTGAAGTTTATACCAAGAATAATCATCGATTGTGGGCGGATTATCACACGGGTAAAATTACTAAGCAAATGCTGAGAGAAAGACGATTTTCTGAAACATTTATTGATCTCGGACTATCTCCGCATCGTATTCCAAAGAATTTTGAGGATGATTACGTAGCCCTTTGTCCTACAAAAACGAATCTATTCCCTCAGGCACATGAAACACTTCGCGATCTTAAGGAAAGGTACTCCTTGCATTTGATATCAAACGGATTTAAGGAATCAACAGAATTAAAAATCCTCAACAACGGACTTCAAGTATACTTTGAACAGGTAATTATTTCCGAAGTGGTAGGATTTAATAAACCGGAAAAGGCTATATTTAAACATGCCTTGACCTTGGCTAAGGCAAGGGTTTCTGAAAGTATAATGATTGGAGATAGTATTGAGGCTGATATTCGCGGGGCTCAGGATTATGGCATGAAAGCCATTTATTTTAATCCTGAACGAAAGGAGAAACCCTCGGATGTTCAGCATGAGATTAGCTGTTTAAGTGAACTTAAAACTTTGTTATGATCATGGAAAAGCATTACAAATCCTTATTGAAAACTGTGGAGGTCTATGAAAATCTTCTATTGAAGATTTCTGAAGAAGATTTTATTAAAAGTCCACCGGGTGCAGCTTGGTCTTTTTCAGAGACCTATGCTCATATTTTTCAATCTAATCTGCTCTCCCTGATGGCCGCTGACCGATGTATTCTTAGTACGGGTTCACAGAATTTTAGCACAAAAAGAATCCATTGGATAGCGTGGTTAATTTTATTTTTTGGAAGATTCCCCCCAATAAAATTTAAAGCACCCGCAAATATTGGGGCTATGGTAAAAAAAATCAGTAAAGAAGATGCCCGAAACTTACTTGCAAAGTTTAAAATTAGGTTTCAGGAAGTGAGCTTAAAGATTGATCAGGCGGATCCACACCAAAAGGTAAAACATCCCAGACTCGGACTTCTGAATGCGGTGCAATGGCTCAGATTTATAGAAGTCCACACATTCCATCATACCAAACAATTGAAGAGAATTGGGAGACAGTTGAAAATATAGATCCGCAAGCTTCGGAAAACTTTGACAAAGAAATGCCGGCTCTCATGCTTATATTCTTTACAGATAGTTTCCTATAAATCCTCCAAACTAAGTACCAAACACTATCATGATTAAGCAGTTCAGAAGTATCAATCCTTTAAACATCATCCTGCTGATTGGTATCTCTACCCTGCTAAGAATAGGGATTTTTATAGATCTGCCGCTGCAAATTAGTTTTCAATTTTTGGAGCCTTTTGCCAGGCTTTTGCTTAATGCCCCATCCGAAAGTCCATTCAGCCCACTTACCAATGTACTGATAGCCCAGGTTCTATTGATTATTCAGGCTTTATTATTCAATCAAATCATCAACACTCATGGCCTTCTGGGGAAACCCACATACCTGCCTTCTCTGATGTATGTTACTGCAGGCAGTTTATTGAGCCCATTCTTGATTATAAGTCCGGGATTGGTCTGTAATTTTATGATCCTTTGGATGATTGAGAAATTCCTCAGCATTTATAAAAGAGATGAAGTACGGTCGGTCATGTATGATCTTGGAATGATCGTGGCCTTTGGAACCCTGATCTATTTTCCCTTTATTTCCATGCTTGTTGTGGTTTGGATTAGTTTAATCATTTTCAGACCCTTTAACTGGAGGGAGTGGTTCACCGTTATAACCGGCTTCATAACCATCTTTTTCTTTCTTGCGGTTTATTATTTTTGGAATGATTCACTTGACCAATTTTATAACATCTGGGTACCTTTAACATCAAAATTTCCCAGAAATCTTCGTATCAATTTATATGATTCTTTGGTTCTGATACCTGTTTTTGTTATTTTGGTATCAGGGTTTTTCCAACTGCAGCAAAACTTTTTCAGGAGTGTAGTTCAGCTTAGAAAGTCGTTTCAGCTCTTATTTTTCATGTTTTTAATTGGGCTTTTATCTTTCTATTTAAAGCAAAATCTCGTTTTATATCATTTTTTGTTTTGTGTACCTCCGGCATCGGCATTAATGGCTTATTATTTTCTCCATGCAAAACGACGATGGCTTTATGAGAGTTTGTATTTTGTATTGATAAGCTCCATTCTTTACTTTCAGATATTCTGATAGTTCCTATGTTTTAACCTTTTTTAACAGAATTGGGCACTTGCAGTTTATAAAATTAGATAGCTTTGTATCCTATGCCATGTGGTTTGATATATTTCTCCTTGTGCGCAGTTATCTTCTAATTCAACTGCCAAGGAATCCGAATGGACATCGTATATTGATTTTTTAAGAGCATTTAATGGCGAATCTGGTAATTGATATAGGCAACTCACAAACTAAGTATGCTGTTTTTAATGGAACTAAAATTCTGGAAGCAGGTAAACTTGAACAGTCCGGACTTGTACAAATAAACAGGTTAATTGATACCTATCACATTACTCATAGCATCATTTCTTCGGTAGGCGTCGAGATTGGCAACCTGGAAGAGCTGCTGAAGGAAAGAACCAAGTATTTAAGATTTTCGACAGATATAAAGACAGGCATAATCAACAAGTATAAAAGTCCGAAAACCCTCGGTTTAGACCGGCTTGCAGGGGTAATTGCTGCGAAAAAGCTATACCCCAAGCAAAATTGTTTAGTGATTGATGCAGGCACATGCATTACCTATGATGCCATTGACCATAGGGGGATTTATGAAGGAGGAAGTATTTCTCCCGGCCTGAATATGAGATTACAGGCTATGCACAAGTTCACCGGGCGATTGCCTGAAGTTGAGTTTTCAGATTATTCCGACTGGCAGGGCTATGATACAGCCACTGCTATGCTCTCCGGTGTATTCAATGGTTGTACCGAGGAGCTGAGGGGGATGATAGAGATCTATAGAACCAAATATCCGGGATTAATAGTTATACTGTGCGGAGGCGATTCGATTTTTTTTGATTCTAGGCTTAAAAATAGCATCTTTGCCGACACTTTAAAAACCGAGCCCAATTTGGTATTAATTGGTTTGAATGAAGTTATTGAAAACAATGATTAAAGTTTTAAACACGATATTCTTTCTTTTTCTGCTTGGATTTAATTTATCTGCAAGTGCCCAAGTGACTTCATCTTCCCCGTATTCGCAATTTGGTTTAGGCGATCTCAGTGGCTCTCTTTTGCCTCAAAACCGGGCAATGGGTGGATTAAGCATGGGTATCCGCAAACCGGGTTTGTACGATAACATTAATCTCGCAAATCCTGCTTCCTATTCAACGCTTCAGCTGACAACTTTTGATGTAGGGGCCTCCATGGACATCCGAAAATTAAGTAAAGCCGGGATTACCGGAAAAACACAGTTAAACTCAACACTCAGTCACATCACTTTTGGCGTGCCGGTGAATAAATTTTCGGCGGTTAGTTTCGGACTGGTTCCTTACAGTGACTTAGGATATCGATTCATGAATTCCGGCCTAGTTGATACCAGTAAAGTTAATTATGTGTACGGTGGTGAAGGAGGAATGTCTAAGGCCTATTTGGGATATGGTTTCAGGATCAGCAAAAATTTGAGCTTAGGTTTTAATTTAGCGTATCTGTTCGGTAGTCTGAAACAAACCAGAGCTTTTGAGTTTGTCAACGAAGCTTCAACAGCCTTTAACTCACGTACCCAATACAATAATTCTGTGGGCGGCCTGAGTTATGATTATGCTTTTCAGTATACGGCAGAGATCAGCAGTAAATCAAAATTTATATTGGGTTATAGCGGAAACTCCGGCAATAGTTTAAACTCCAGAAGCAGCATCGTCACCACGAGGTATAGAAAGGATGTTCTTGGAGATGAGCTGGCTGCGGCCGACAGTACTTTTTTCGCTGAGGGGGCTAAAATTAAAATCCAAATGCCGCTATCGCATACTGCCGGATTTGCATTTGAAAAAACGAATGCCTGGCTGTTTGGAGCCGACTTTACCTACAGCCGATGGTCAGATTATAGGGAGGGGAATACCAACCCCGGACTAAATGACAGTTATGGGGTTATCGTCGGTGGACAGTTTATACCGGACGTTAATGCCATTAGCAGCTATTTTAAACTAATGGATTATCGTCTGGGAATTAAATATGATAAAACCTTTGTTAAAATTGGCGGAAATGATATCAATCAATATGCCCTTAATTTTGGATTTGGATTCCCTCTACCCAGAAATCGATCCAGTTTCTACAAGATAAATCTCTCGGCAGAAGTGGGCCAACGGGGCACAGAAAAGAACAACCTGGTTCGTGATCGATATGTTAATATTCATCTGGGCTTCACCCTGAATGATAAGTGGTTCCTGAAAACCTATATTGATTAATCCATGAAACTCCGGCGCTATATATCTGGTGCTGTTTGTTCTGTCGGAATCCTTCTGCTTTCTGCTTGTGAAAACGATCTGCGAAAGGTGGAGCAGTTATCTGCCAAGAAGTTGTCCATTCCGGTTGATAAGTCGACAGGTGTTGAAATTATTTACAGTGATTCCGCCGTCGTAAAGGCTAAACTAATCACCCCGGAATTACTGAACTTCAAAACAGAAAAACCCTATATTGAGATGAGAAAGGGTGTAACTGTTATTTTTTATGATCAATACCACCAAGAGTCAAGTCGGGTAAAATCTGATTATGCCATTCGCCGCGAAAGGGAAAATATTGTTGAACTGAAGAGGAATGTGGTCGCCACAAATATTAAAGGAGAAACATTCAAATCCGAAGAACTCATTTGGGATGAGACCAAAAAGCGATTTTATTCGACCAGACTGGTTAGTATTACATCCAATCAAAATATACTTTTTGGCACGAGTTTTTGGGCAAATGAGGATTTTTCGTATTATGAGATTGTGCAGTCTACCGGAGATTTGAGGTTGACCGGAGAGCAGGGGTTTTAATTAATCGAGAGCTCATCGGTATCGGGTTGCGAATGGATAGTAGAATTAATGCTGAAAAATTGATTTCTTAGCCATTAATTTGTAAGGGATTAGAGCTCATCCCGACGCTGAGGGAACTAAGCCACTGTTCAAGAAGGGTTCAATATTAAAATTGTAAGACTATAGCAATACGCTACTTTCTTCGATGTTATTATAGGAAATGAGCGAAACTATTGAAATTTAGGTTGATTTTACGAACAAACAACAAGCATAAGCAAGAAACAATGAAAGGAATTATACTCGCAGGAGGATCCGGAACCAGGTTACATCCACTTACCCTCGCAGTAAGTAAACAATTGACGCCGGTTTATGATAAGCCGATGATTTATTATCCTCTGTCTACCCTGTTGCAGGCCGGGATACGTGAAATTCTGATCATCTCTACTCCGCATGATCTTCCAAATTTTGAAAAGCTGCTGGGAGACGGTAGCCGTATCGGATGTAAATTTTCTTACGCAGAGCAAGCTGTACCCAACGGACTCGCGCAGGCATTTGTGATTGGAGCAGATTTTATCGGGGATGATGATGTTGCCCTGATTCTGGGGGATAATATTTTTCATGGGGATTCGATTAGTAACTTGTTGCCAACCATACAAAATCCAGAAGGAGGTGTTGTTTTTGCTTATCAGGTTTCCGATCCGGAACGTTATGGAGTGGTGGAGTTCGATCAAAATTTTAAGGCCTTATCGATTGAAGAAAAGCCGGAAAAACCGAAATCTAATTATGCTGTACCCGGATTATATTTTTACAATAATTCTGTAGTAGAAATTGCAAGAAATATCAAACCATCTGCGAGAGGAGAATATGAAATCACGGATGTCAACCGTGAGTATTTAGAAAAAGGGCAATTGAAGGTTGGGGTTTTAAGTCGGGGAACTGCCTGGCTGGATACCGGCACGTTCAATTCATTGATGCAGGCCGGTCAGTTTGTGCAGGTGATTGAAGAACGGCAGGGGCTGAAAATTGGATGTATTGAGGAGATTGCCTATCAGATGAAATTTATCAATTCAGATCAGCTGAGAAAAATTGCAGAACCTTTGGTAAAGAGTGGATATGGGGAGTATTTGCTGGGCTTGTTGAAGAATTAGTAGTGTCCGGGGAAATTCAAATTGTAAAGTAAAAGATCAAATTTTTTACTCCTAATTATTCTCTTTACTTTTTTCGCTTTTTTTTGTTGTTTTCATTTGTGCTTAAGCTTCCCTGCGGGAGGTTTCAGCTTTCGCTGGAATGAAGCGTTAAAACCATCTTTATTTTTATTGATTGCAACCTTGTTTGGATGATAAATTGGGAGGTTCCAGCTTTCGCTGGAATGTTAAGTTAAACGATTTAAAATTAGATTAATGGTGAGCATATCTGTAGAATATGCTAGGAGGTTCCAGCTTTCGCTGGATCCGATAGCTATCGGATGACAATTGTTTTTGGGGAGGGCAAGGGGGTTCCAGCTCGGTGGCTGGAATCGAAGTTTGATTGATAGCTGCAATAATTGTTTTGATTTACGTTTTAGGTACCACCCCTTTTAAATATTGACTTATCATCGTGATGGAGGCCGGGAAATCTTACCTATTGAGCAGTCACGGCATCTTGGCGGACTGTCCAGTCCGATGGAAAACAGCTCCGGGTTAAGTAAACCCGGGTGGCAGCTCTATCTTTTTTGCACTACTGAACCTTAAGATAACGATTTAATTTCCCGCAAAAAAATAGGGCAGAACACGGGACTGCCATAAGCCAGGAGCAAGAGACTCTGCTTTCCAAAAGCTGATAAAAATAATGGGGCTCAGGCAAGAGGTGTGATTGATCTTCGCTTAAATAATGATGTAGAGTACACGGTTTAAGCGGTATAAGGATTCAAACCATAAACGTGTCAAGCGGCAAAGAGTACCTCATGCCTCTGTCTCCAAACCGGGAGGCTCCGTTCGCATAATTCAACCCTGCTATTTAAAACAAATCTCCTTAACTTCTTGCACTCTAATTAAAAAATCTCTTATCTTGTTTTATGATTTGATTTAATCCCGCAATAGGGGATTGTTCCTGAAAACAAAAAAAATTCAAATGAAAAACAATCGCAGAGATTTTTTGAAAGTAGCCGGTGTCGGTGTAGCCGGAATCGGTGTTATGGGCACCGGAATGTTAAGTACGTTAAGCGCATGTAATGAGTCCGCAACCGAAGGGTCTGTTCCACCGGTCACTGATGAGCCCTTTGACCCCACAAAGCAAAGCATTATTGGATTGTATGGTCCATGGGCGAGTTCACTCATGGAGAATAAGGTCCCTTCCCACTCTTTCAGGAACGCGAAATGGCAAAATATAGATCAGTGGAAAGCGGCTGCCAATGAACGTATTCTCGACCGATTGGGCATACCTGAAATCGGGGCTACACCAAAGGTTACCGTTAAGAAGCAATATGAATACGATGGTTTATATGTTGAAGAACTCAGCTGGCAGTTGCCTTATGGCCGTGCTACCGAGGCCATCTTATTGAAACCTTTGAATGCCAAAGGGCCATTGCCGGGTATTTTAGGATTCCATGATCATGGAGCGAATAAGTATTTTGGAACCCGGAAAATCACGCGTACTTCGGATCAGCAACATCCGGATATGGTTGAACATCAGAAGAAATATTATAGCGGCTTTGCCTGGGCGAATGAAATTGCCAAAAGAGGCTATGTGGTCCTGGTCGCTGATGCATTCCCTTTTGCCAGTCGCAGGGTGATGATGGAAGACGTTCCGGCAAAAATGAGAAACGGACTTACCGATAAGGATCCCGAAAACTCTAAAAATATTGTAGCATATAATACCTGGGCGGCTGCTCATGAACACATTATGGCCAAATCGCTCTTCTGTGCCGGTACAACCTGGCCGGGGGTTTTCTTTGCTGAAGATCAGAAAGCGCTTGATGTGCTCTGTGCTCGTAAAGATGTGAATGCAGATCAGGTGGGTTGTGCCGGCTTATCAGGTGGAGGCATGCGAACCGTATTTATGGGAGGCTTGGATTCCAGAATTAAGTGTGCAGTTTGCGTTGGGTTCATGACTACCTGGAAAGACCTGATACTGAACAAATCCTTTACCCATACCTGGATGACCTATGTTCCGATTCTGCCAAATGAAATGGACTTTCCTGAAATTCTTGGCTTGAGAGCTCCACTTCCAACTTTGGTGCTGAACGATTCGGATGACGAGTTATATACCCTTCCGGAAATGCAGAATGCAGATAAGATCCTTAAGGATGTCTATGCGAAGGCAAAAGCTGAAGATAAGTATAAGTGCTCCTATTATCCCGGTCCGCATAAGTTTGATAGCGATATGCAAAAGGAAGCTTTTGAATGGTTTGATAAGTGGTTGAAGGGGTAATTTGTCGATGAGCTAATTTGTCTATTTGTCAATGAGCAAATGATGTAATTTGTCAATGAGATAATTTGCCCATTTGTCAATGGCAGAGAATTAGCAAATTAGCAAATGGGGGTTCAGACTTACGAAATCACCTATGCGTTTAGAAAGTCGATTTCCTTAGTCACATCTGTTTTAGGAATTTGTCAATTAGGCAATTTGTCTATTTGTCGATGAGAAAGAATTAGCAAATTAGCAAATTTGGAAATGAGCAAATCGGCTCAGACTTACGAAACCTCATATGCGTTTAGAAAGTTGATTTCGTCACCCGATAATTATCGTTTCACATTAAGTTAAGGGATTTGGTGTTGAAAGTTAATTAGCAAACTTAAAGCCTCAGCCTATGTACGTAACTACTGGGTTCAGGTGTAGTACTGCCCCTCACCAAAGGAAAAGGTTTAGAGATTCTGCAAGGATATGTTGATGAGCGACCTGATAGCCATCGTGATGTCTATTTGTCGATAGCAGAGAGTTTGCCAATGAGCTAATTTGAAAATGAGCAAATTAGTGTTCAATTTGTCGATTAGCTGATTTGTCTATTTGTAGATGGCAGGGAATTAGCAAATTAGCAAATTTGAGATTGGGAGAACTTATAACTTAAGTCTTAAATCTTAATAAAAATCCTCTTCCTGTACAAGAAATAAATCATCGACCATACCAGAATCAATGCACCTAGTGCTTCCAGCGCGTCATGAAATTGTTCGGGTGCGGGAGCATACAAACCCGAGAAGATGATCCTGGAGGTATAGGCAAAGTCGATGAAATGATAAGCCAGGTAGATGGTCAGTGAGTTCATACCGATTACCTTGAGGAAAAATGCCCATTTCTGAAATTTCAGGACATCAATCACAAAATAGAACAGGCTGAGTATTAAAAAGGCCATTCCTGCGGTAAGAAGAATGAAAGAGCTTGACCAGAGGTGTTTATTGATCGGGAAGTGGAGCCCCAAAAAAGCCCGATACCAATGCCTGCAATTCCTGCCAGTACAAGAGTCTGCAATTTTTTGCCCTATTTTCGATCTGAACGCAGAACATCGCCCGCCATGGAGCCCATGACGGTCAGGCAAAGAGCAGGAAGTTGAGTGATTAGTCCGGTTTCATCATAAATTTTTTGCAGGAGCCTCCCCGGGAGAAAATTTCTATCAATCCAACCAACCAAATTGCCCTCCATCGTTAGGTTTCCCGGGCCATAGCCCGGCACCGGAATGAGGAAAAGTGCGGCATAATACAGCAACAGAATACCGGCAACCCAAAATAGTCGCTGTTTACCGGAGAAGTTAAGGTAGAGGAGGCAGGCGAAGAATCCGGCGACGCCGATACGGCCTAGTACGCTGGCCACCCGTATTTGTTCAGGTTCAAAGAATTTAACCGGTTGGTTTTTATCCAATATTCCAAGGACGATTAAGACCAGCATTCGCCAGAAAGCTTTACGATACAATTCGGTTTTCGACAGGCCTTGTTCAATTCCTTTGTTCAGAGAAATGGCCATGGATACCCCGGCGATGAACAAAAACAAGGGAAAGATAAAGTCATAAAAAGTAAATCCATTCCATGCAGGATGTTTTAGTTGTTGGGCAATCCAGTCGATCCATGCCAGTCCGGTTTGGTTTTCAAGCAGCACCAGGAAGGTGCCCCCACCCGAGATGAGTAACATGTCAAAACCTCTTAGGGCATCAATGGATAGGAGTCTCTGTGGTTTAGTGTCAACGGTTGTATTTGCTGTTTTGGGTTGAGTTTTCATATTTATGACCTGGCTGTTTAGGATATTAAATTACAGTTTTTATCAAAATAAATAGACTATTTAACCTAAATATCATGCTGTGTAGGTTAAAAGGTCAGCTTATTGGTTATTCAGATAAAGCTGTTGAGTCAAAATTCGTTGATTTTGGAAATCAATACCTGTTATAACAAATATGGTTGAGGTTGCCGCCTCCGCGGGATCCGATAGGGATCGGATGACAAATTGAAGCTAGTAAATAGGGAGATTCCAGCCTCCGCTGGAATCGATTCTGGTTACTTATTACCTTTCAGGTACCAATTCGAGGCAAGATCGCGCCATTCAGGGTTAAGCTTTTCAATTAAATTATTTTTCCAGGATCGTTCCCAGGTCTTTAATTGTTTTTCTCTGGCGATGGCTAAGTTCACATCAGAAAACTGTTCAAACCACACCAGTTTTGTACAATTGTACTTGCTTGTGAATCCATAAACGAGCTTTTGTTTATGCTCATAAACCCTTCTACGGATGTTGTTTGTAAAACCGATATACAATACATTATGATATTTATTTGTTAGCATATAGACAAAATATTCCTTCATTTGCCCAAATTGCAATTCTAGAAATATCTTAAAACAATAAATGAGTAAAGGTCCTACATCATTTATCATGCGGTTCCGCATTTCGATTCCAGCGGAGGCTGGAATCTCCTTTTATTAAGCAACCATTGTCATTCCCGCGAAGGCGGGAACCTTCGGCAACATTAAATAAGGAGGTTCTCGCCTACGCGAGATCCGATAGCTATCGGATGACAAGTTGGAAGTAGCAAATAAGGAGATTTCAGCCTTCGCTGGAATCCCCCGAGTATCCCACAAACAATTTTAAATTTCCCACAACAAAAATTTGTCAGCAGATATAATCGGATCCCATGAAAGCTGGAACCAAAGACCATAAGCTGACTCTTACATAATGAAAATGCTCATGCACAGGCCCGGGAATTGAGTCAATTTGAACATGAATTGGTTAAGACTTTATATTGACCTCGCCTTAATTACATTTTATTCAAGTTCCTCTGTACATCCAACAGAAATTCTTCTTAAATTTACCTCCACACAATTCTTGTCAGAAAAAACATCAGGATGAAAAACAATCGCAGAGACTTTCTTAAACTCGCCGGAGTATCCGGATTGGGGCTAACGCTATCAGGTAATTTATCGGCTTTCACATCTAAACGAAATGAAAGCATAGATTCATCTGCTTATCTGAATGCGCCACAAAAATTCAACATGTCGGGGTATGCAGCTCCTAAACTTGAAACCGTACGTATTGCATTTATTGGAACCGGAAACAGAGGTTCGAGTGCAGTGTTGAGGATGAGTAAGATTGCCGGTGTTGAAATCAAGGTGCTATGCGATCTTCGTCCGGAGAAAGCCCGGGCCGCACTTAAGCGCATCGAAGCTTCCGGACAGAAACCTGAGCTGGTGACCGGGGACGCGGAAGCCTGGAAAAAAGTGTGCGAGCGTAATGATATTGACTTAGTTTATATCGCCACACCATGGATTATGCATACGCCTATGGCCGTATTTACAATGGATCATGGGAAACATGCCTGCACCGAAGTTCCGGCAGCCACCACAATAGAAGAGTGCTGGCAATTAGTCGAAAGCTCCGAGCGTAACCGCAAACATTGCATGATTCTGGAGAATTGCTGCTATGATTTCTTCGAACTGCTGACCCTGAACATGGCTCGTCAGGGATTTTTTGGGGAGATTGTGCATGCCGAAGGAGCCTATATTCATGATTTACTGGCAGGGGATTTTTCAAAGGAAAAATACTGGGATTTCTGGCGTTTGAGGATGGATGCCAGCAGAAAAGGTAATTTATACCCTACACATGGATTAGGTCCGGTGAGTCAGGTCATGAACCTTAACCGCGGAGATAAAATGGATTACCTGGTCTCTGTATCCAGTAATGATTTCATGATGGCAGAACATGCTATAAAACTCGCGGCGACCGACGAAGTTTATAAGCAATTCGTAGATAAGTCCTTTAATGGGAATATGAACACCACGACCATACGCACCGCCAAGGGTAAAACCATCATGTTACAACACGATGTCACCTCCCCTCGCCCTTATTCCAGACTCCATTTGCTAAGCGGTACAAAGGGTACGGCACAAAAATATCCACTCCCGGGAAAGATCTCTACCGGGCATGAAGGATGGATATCCGAAGAAGAGTTCAAGAAGCTGGAAGCACAATATCAGCCTGCCATAGTTAAAAAAGTGGGCGAGCTGGCTAAGCAGGTAGGCGGTCATGGAGGAATGGATTTTCTGATGGACTGGCATAATATCGACTGCCTGCGAAATGGTTTACCTGTTGACCAGGATGTGTATGATGCGGCATTATGGAGCTCCATTTTCCCATTAAGTGAATGGTCTGTAAACAATCGTTCCAATTCAATTGATGTTCCTGATTTTACCAGAGGTTCCTGGAAAACGAATCAGCCGGTGGATATTACCTTAAGTAAGGGTGGTAATACGCAGGTGAAGATTTAATAGGATTTTAGTTTTGACCCGATAGCTATCGGGTAGCGCATATTGAGATCAGCGATTTTAGTTAATTGACAATTCACTTTGATAATTGACTTTGACAATCGACCGTTGATAAATACCGATCATTTGAACCATTTCCGATCCTCAACTCCCCGTCATTTCGAACACGCGGGTAGTATTACTCCATTTGCCTGGCAATTGTCGCGTGGAGAAATCTGTTGAAATGGGGTAGAATTAAACTAAGTTTTATTGAATTCATCTTACTGCAGCAACAGATTCCTCGTCGTGCCTCCTTCGGAATGACGGTAAAAACGGACATGCAGGAACAGATTCCTCGTCGTGCCTCCTTCGGAATGACAATAAACGTACCTCCTTCGGAATGACGGTAAAAACGGACAAGCAAATTCAAAATTTTCCTTGGTAATCTGAAAATAACTTGTATTTTTGGGATGTATAATGAGTATTAAATATACTCAATATTATGCTCGAAACACTAATCACATCCAAAACCAGAATTAAGCTTCTGCTTAAATTCTTCTTAAACATCAATAATCAGGGCTATTTACGTAGTCTGGAGAACGAGTTTAATGAAAGTACCAATGGAATCCGACAGGAATTGAATCGTTTTGAGCAGGCCGGCTTATTATTGGCCGAATCGGATGGCAAAAAGAAATTGTATCGTGCCAACACCTTCCATCCTTTATTCAAAGATCTGAACAGCATCATCCGAAAATTTATTGGGGTAGAAGAAGTGCTTGAAAAGGTGATCGATCGTTTGGGAAATGTGCGGCAGGTGTACCTGGAGGGGATGATTGCCCGCGGACTGGATTCAAGTATTCTGGATCTGGTAATCATCGGCGAACAGATCGATCGCGATTACCTGAGTAATCTGGTGGAAAAGGTAGAACCTCTTATCGGAAGAAGAATCCGATACCTAGTTTTTGAAGGGCAGGATGCAGAAGTATATGTTGAAAAGTATCACAAGCAAATGGTGCTCATTTTTAATCATTCGGAATGAACTGGTACGTGATCTATACGAAATCGCGATCGGAGAAAATGGTTGCAGATAAATTGGCTAAAGTCGGCGTAGAGGTGTTTTGCCCGGTATTAAAAAGAAAAAAACTCTGGAGCGACCGTTGGAAATGGGTGGAGGAGCCCTTGTTTCGCTCTTATTGTTTCGTCAGGTTGGAGGATTGGCAAAGAGAGCAGGTCTTTAGCGTGCCCGGCGTGGTGCGCTACGTGTTTCATTGCGGGAAACCGGCCAGCATCCGCGAGAAGGAAATGAATCTCCTGAAAAATTGGCTGATTGAATTCGATCATGAATGCATTCAGGCTGAACAGCTGAATGTGAACGACCGAATCCGAATTCGTTCAGGAGCACTGATGGATAAAGAAGCAAAGGTTTTGGAAAACATGGGTCATTATGCCCTGTTATTCCTGGAAGATCTGGTTGTGCAAGTCAGGGTCGACCTGAGAAAGAATATCGTAGAGAAATTACAGGCCTCTTAAAAGGCGCTGATATTGATCATTTTTTTAGGATGTCGCAAAGCCAATATGTGACTGAAAGGGCGGAGCCGTGAGCAGTTGACACCCGATAGCAATCGGGTTGACAGTTGACAATTGACAGTTGATGCGGACTTGTAGCTCTTGTCTTGTTGAAATTATATTAAATTTACTGGATGTTTAATTTATTGCTTCGCACAGAATCATGAAAGTAGCATTAATCACGGGTATCACTGGACAAGATGGGGCTTATTTAACGGAATTCCTTCTGAAGAAGGGCTACATGGTTCATGGAATTAAACGTAGAAGTTCGCAACTGAATACCGACCGTATCGATCATTTGTATCAGGATCCGCATGAACAGGGGGTTCGTTTGAAACTACATTATGGTGATCTGACTGATTCAACTAACCTGATTCGCATCATTCAGGAAACTCAGCCGGATGAGATCTACAATCTGGCTGCAATGAGTCATGTACAAGTGAGTTTTGAGACCCCTGAATACACTGCTAATGCGGATGGATTAGGTACTTTGCGTATACTTGAGGCTGTCAGAATACTTGGTTTAGAAAGAAAGACCAAGATTTATCAGGCATCTACCTCCGAATTATATGGTTTGGTGCAGGAAGTTCCACAAAGCGAAAAAACCCCATTTTATCCCCGTTCTCCATATGCCGTAGCAAAAATGTATGCTTACTGGATTACGGTCAATTATCGTGAAGCATATAATCTGTTCGCCTGTAATGGTATTTTATTCAATCATGAAAGTCCGGTTCGGGGTGAAACTTTCGTAACCCGTAAAATTACCCGGGCTGCAGCAAAAATTGCACTTGGCTTACAGAATTGCTTATACCTTGGAAATCTTTCGGCTCAGCGCGACTGGGGGCATGCCAAAGATTATGTGGAGGCGATGTGGTTGATCCTGCAACAGGAAAAGCCGGAAGATTTCGTGATTGCAACCGGCGCTACGACTACGGTTCGCGATTTTGTGAAAATGAGCTTTGCCGAACTGGGTATAGAAGTCGAATTCAGTGGGAAGGATGAACATGAGAGGGGAGTTATCATTGATATAGACGAAGCTAAAGCTGCAAGCTTAAAGCTGAAAGAGGAAAATCTGAGGCCTGGGACTACTGTGGTCAAAGTAGATCCAAAGTATTTCAGACCTACTGAAGTGGATTTGTTAATCGGTGATCCAACTAAATCAATGACCAAGTTGAACTGGAAACCGAAATATGACTTGCCAGCACTCGTAAAAGAAATGGTTTTATCAGATCTCCATTTAATGAAGAAAGATGAATATCTAAAAGATGGTGGATTTAATACGCTGAATTATTTTGAATAATCATAGGACTGCGTCATTTCGATGAGCGAACAAAATCGTGAAACTTAAAACAAGATTTAGCGCGAAGAGAAATCTACCACTTAAGATTTATCTTCGTGCCTCCTTCGAAATGACGGGGAACCCAATAAAAACTTATATTCAAAATAACCGCAAGAATAATTAGCTTTGCACAAATTTTAAATATGAAAATCAATAAAATATTCAGCCTCTGCGTATTGATATTCTTTGTTGCTTTAACCTCACCCGTTTTAGCACAGGTAAACCCCCAAAACCTGAACAATATCCGCGTAGATGAACTGAGTGATGATCAGGTTAGGGCTTTTATGCGTCAGGCCGGGGCCAGTGGAATGGGTGATGCCCAGTTGGAGCAAATGGCTCAGGCAAGGGGAATGCGGCCGGAAGAAGTCAAGAAATTAAGAGAGCGTGTCGATAAGCTTAAAAAAGAAGATAAAAAGCAGGGTGGAGGATCAGATCCGAACAAAGTTCAAGCGAAGAAGGGAACAGAAGACAGAGAAATGAACTTTGATCAGGAAAGTGATAGCACTGATGTTCAAAAAGATCCCGAAACCGAAGCAGAAAAGGTATTCAATGAACTTCGCTCTAAAATATTTGGTGCCGATATATTTAAAAACTCTAAGCTAACGTTTGAGCCTAACTTAAATATTGCTACGCCAAAAAATTATGTCATCGGACCGAATGATGAGCTCCTGATTGACCTATACGGAAATTCGGAAGCTTCCTATAATCTGAAGGTGAGTCCGGAAGGAACGATTAAAATTGAATACGTCGGGGTAGTACCTGTCGGGGGACTAACGGTAGAGGCTGCCACTTCAAGGATCAGATCCCGCATGTCAGCTGTTTATGCCGGTTTGCGCAGCGGGAGTACGAAATTGAATGTAGCTGTGGGTAATATCCGGAGCATCAAGGTGATTCTGACCGGCGAAATTGTGAAACCGGGAACCTATACTTTGCCATCTCTGGCAAATGTTTTTAATGCGCTCTATTCTTCCGGCGGACCGACAGAAAGGGGTTCTTTCCGAAACATTGAATTGATCAGAGCGGGGAAAAAGATTGCCCTTCTGGATATTTATGATTTCCTGATGAAGGGTCAGCTGTCTGATGAGGTAAGATTGCAGGATCAGGATATCATTCGTGTTCCGGTGTATCAGTCGCGTATTGAAATTGTTGGAGAAGTGAAACGCCCCGGAATATTTGAATTAAGAAGCGGAGAAACCTTGACCGATCTCCTGAATTTTGCCGGCGATTTTACTGAAAATGCCTACCGAGCCAGAGTGAAAGTGTTAAAGAATACCGATACCGAACGTAAAATAGCCGATATCAGTTCCGCTCAGTTCACGGGGTATCAGCCGAATACCGGAGATAAGTATTTTGTGGACAGGGTATTGGAAAGATTTGTAAACCGGGTACAGATTCAGGGTGCGGTATTCAGACCTGGAGCTTATGAATTGGAATCAGGCATGAAACTTTCTCAATTAATCCGTAAGGCGGAGGGCTTAAAAGAGGATGCTTTTATGTCCAGAGGCTATATCACTCGTCTAAAATCAGATAATCAAACTCAAATGATTTCTTTTGATTTAGGGGCAATCATTTCGGCCAAAACACCTGATATCAACTTACAAAGAGAAGATATCATCAGCATTTCCTCCATCTTTGATTTACAGGAAGAGTTTAAGGTCAGCATCGATGGAGAAGTAAGAGAGCCCGGTGAATTTGACTATGCGCAGAACATGACACTCGAAGAGTTGATCATCCAGGCGGGTGGATTCTTAGAAAGCGCGAGTCCGCAGCGTGTTGAAATCTCCAGACGCGTCAAATCCTCCGATCAAAGTTCAGAGAAAGCCCAAACCGCCGAGGTGTTTCAAATCAATGTGGAAAAAGACTTGAACCTATCAGTCCCTAAGTTTGAGCTGCAGCCTTTTGACATCGTCTCGGTTCGTAGCTCCATTGGGTATGAAATTCAACGACAGGTTAAAATTGAGGGTGAAGTACTTTATCCCGGCATGTACACGATCAGCAATAAGAATGAACGCATTTCCGATTTAGTAAATCGTGCCGGGGGCTTAACCGCATTGGCCTATACCAAGGGTGCTTCGCTAAAGCGAGAAGGGGCAATGAAACTCAGAGGTTTGGATAAAGATGATGCCAAAGCCCAGGCCGCCTTAGCCGAAGAAGAGAAATTGAAGGTGAAGAAGCTACAGCGTTTGCAAGAAAGCGCTTTGGATTCAACGGCCACGGTAAAAGAAGAAGAAATTCTTAAAAATGTTTATGTGGGAATCGATTTAGAGAAAATATTATTGGCACCCAAAACTGCTGCCGACTTAATTTTAGAGGAAGGGGATGTATTGCGAATCCCGAAAGAATTGCAAACCGTGAAGGTGAATGGGGAAGTGCTCTATCCGGTAACGACCAGCTATACCAAAGGAAAAGCCTTTAAATACTATGTTTCACAGGGTGGCGGCTTCTCGGAACGTTCTATGCGTAAACGTGCTTATGTCATTTATGCGAATGGTGCGGTGAAAAGTACCATTAAGGTGCTTTTATTTAATAAATACCCGAGCATCGAGCCCGGAGCGGAGGTCTTTATCCCTAAGAAAGAATCAAAGAGACCGGTAAGTGCAGGCGAAATTGTTGGAATTTCAAGTGCATTGGCTTCGACGGCGGTGATTATTTTAAATTTGGTTAAATAATGAGTACGAATAATCAGACAAACCATCCGAATAATGCCTCAGATGTTATCAGCTCTGTTCATGATGATGAAATTTCATTGAAGGAACTGATCCTGAAGGTAAAGGAGTGGTGGCTTTTTTTGCTCAGTAAATGGAAATTGATTTTGGGCGTCGCATTTATGGGTGCGCTGTTAGGATTGGCCTATGCCTGGAATACCAAACCTAAATACAAAGCAGAATTTTCTTTTGTTTTAGAGGATGAAAAAGGCGGTGGCGGTTTAAGTGGCGCATTAGGTTTGGCGAGCCAGTTTGGTTTGAATATTGGAGGCGGTGAACTTGGATAAAATGGACACATTTCAGTGGTTAGAGAAAAGTGCAAATGTTAATACTTTTATATATTTAAAGGAAGAGTTATTAAAAAATGTCCATATGGGAATTAAGCTGGATAAGATTATTGAAAATCCGGGTACTCCATCTGATCTGATTCTGGAGGAAGGTGATGTTTTAAGAATACCTAAACAATTACAAACTGTGAAAGTTAATGGAGAAATATCATATCCGGTTACTACTATTTTTAGTCAGGGGGAAGGGTTTAAGCACTATATTTCGCAAGGAGGAGGTTTTTCCAACAAATCTTTGAAAAGGCGATCTTATGTAATTTACGCGAATGGCTCTGTGAAAAGTACCTCCAAATTGTTCTTTTTCAATAATTATCCTTTAATAGAGCCTGGTGCAGAGCTTTTTGTTCCTCAGAAAGAAGATAAGAGACCATTATCTGCTGCGGAGATTGTAGGTGTTTCAAGTGGATTGGCATCATTAGATGTAATTATATTAAACCTGGTTAAATAGTAATGGCGAAACAGGAAAATTCGGATTTAAATAAATCTTTATTGAAAGCTCAATTTGATCAGGATGTGAATGACCATTCCAAGTATACTAAGGCAGGAAGTGTTCAGGGTTCAGATAAATATAATACCGCACAGTTAGTAAGCGATTCACTTTATTCAGACTCTGATGAAACAACAATCAAAGAAATGCTTCTGAAAGTTATTGAATGGGGCACTTATTTATTTTCCAAATGGGTTATTATCTTGTTGTTTGGACTGCTGGGTGGAGGATTAGGCATCTTATATTCATTGTCTAAAAAGCCACAGTATATTGCCGAGCTTACCTTTGTTTTAGAAGGTGGATCCAAATCAGGGGGACTTGACAGCTATGCTGGTTTGGCCAGCCAATTTGGAATTAACATGGGTAGTGGTGGTGGAGAAGGCGTTTTTGAAGGTGAAAGCTTCCTCGCATTAATGCGTTCTCGATTAATGATTGAAAAAGCTTTATTAACCCCTGTTATTGTTCGCGGCAATAAAATATCATTGGCAGAATTTTATATCGAGATTAAAAATTTACGTGAGCAATGGAAGAATGACCCTAAGAAAGAAAACATTCAGTTTCTTC
Source organism: Bacteroidota bacterium (assembly GCA_016868395.1). GTDB lineage: Bacteria > Bacteroidota > Bacteroidia > Sphingobacteriales > Sphingobacteriaceae > Daejeonella. The sequence continues at coordinate 22,042 of VGGW01000004.1, forward strand.
CAGGAGCTAATCCTTTAACTTTTACCAAAGAGGAAAATAGTTTGATTAGTGACTTTCATGGCGCTCTGGTTACAAATAACTTAACTATTGATAAGTTGGATAAAAAATCGAATATAATATCCCTTAGAGTGAGTTCTGAGAATGAATTATTTTCAAAATACCTTGCTGAAGTTTTAGTGAAGGAGGTTTCTCAGTTTTATGTGGAAACTAAGACCAAGAGGTCTGTAGACAATGTTAGAATTTTACAGAACCAGACTGATTCAATAAGGCTTGTTTTTAATTCATCTATGATTGGAGCGGCAGCCTCCATCGACGCAAATCCAAATCCTAATTTGGCTCGACAAGTATTAAAAGTCCCGGCACAAAGGAGACAGGGAGATGCACAGGTTAACCAAGCAATATTATCTCAATTGGTCCAAAATCTTGAAATAGCAAAAATGACTTTGAGGAAAGAAACACCATTAGTTCAGGTGATTGATAGACCAGTTCTTCCTCTAGTAAAAAAGGAGTTTGGCAAAGCTAAGGGACTCGTTTATGGTGGACTTATTGGTGGTCTCGCTATCGTAATATTCCTAATTACACGAAGATTGTTTATCCAAATTATTGCTTAGAACGAGTTATAATTCACAATTTAGGAATCTCAGTTGTATGAAACATTACCTTCAGCGTAAACAGAACGTGATGTACAACGAAAATGATACTCATCACATATTGATTAATCCAACTATATCCTATTAGATTTTCTATGCTTCAAAATAATGATATCAAAATTGCTGTGATTGGCTTAGGATACGTGGGCTTGCCATTAGCCGTAGAATTTGGTCGTAAATACAAAACTGTTGGGTTTGATATTAATGAAACTCGAATTCAGGAATTAACTGATGGAATAGATAATACACTGGAAGTAGATAACCTATATCTTGAGCAGGTTCTTAAAGATGGTCTATTTTCTGTTACTCATAAGAAGGAACAAATTTCAGATTGTAATATTTTTATAGTTACTGTGCCCACACCTACGGATTTAAACAATAGACCAGTATTAATCCCATTAGAAAAAGCTAGCCAGACAGTTGGCTCCATTTTAAAAAAAGGTGATATTGTTATTTACGAGAGTACAGTATATCCTGGGGTAACTGAAGAGATATGCGTCCCGGTTTTGGAGAAGGTGAGCGGATTGAAATATAACATTGACTTTCATGTTGGATATAGCCCTGAAAGAATTAATCCTGGTGACAAACAGCATACAGTTACGAAAATTTTAAAAGTAACATCTGGATCCACGCCGGCTATTGCCGAAAAAGTTGACCAATTATACAATTCTGTCATTACAGCGGGAACGTTCAAAGCTTCCAGTATTAAAGTAGCAGAAGCTGCTAAAGTAATTGAAAACTCTCAGCGTGATATAAATATTGCTTTTGTGAATGAGCTTTCTAAAATTTTTAATCTACTCGGAATTGATACTAATGATGTTTTAGAAGCTGCATCTACAAAGTGGAATTTTTTAAATTTTAGACCTGGGTTAGTAGGAGGGCATTGTATTGGTGTAGATCCTTACTATCTAGCACAAAAGGCTCAGGAAGTTGGCTATCATCCTGAAATTATACTTGCGGGCAGACGACTAAATGATCAGATGGGTAAATACGTCGCAACAGAGTTGATCAAACTCATGATTAAGAAGGATATTAAAGTGAAAGGGTCAAAGGTTTTGGTATTAGGCTTTACATTTAAAGAAAACTGCCCAGACGTGAGAAATACAAAGGTGATAGATATAATAGATGAACTAAAATCCTATAACATAAATGTCACTATTACTGATCCGTGGGCTAATCCACAAGAAGTACAGGAACATTATAAAATAAAGATTTTCAAGGAAACACCGCAGGAAAAGTTTGATGCTGTTATTTTATCTGTCAGTCATACTGCTTTCAGTGCTATAGATATCCCAGGTTTATTAAAAGCGACATCAGTTGTTTATGATGTGAAGGGCAGTTTATTAAGAAGTCAGGTTGACGGTAGATTATAATGGATAAGCAGATAAAATTATTAATTACCGGAGGTGCTGGTTTTATAGGCTCGAATCTTGTTGAAAAATTTCTTCAAGATTCGCGTATTTCTCTTGTGCGTGTTGTGGATGATCTCTCCAATGGAAACTATTCTAACATAGAGGAGTTCATTGGTAATCCGAGGTTTGAATTTATAAAGGCAGATATATGTGATTATCAAGTTTGTCTTGAAGTCACTAAGGATATTGATAAGGTTTCCCATCAGGCAGCTTTGGGATCAGTAACACGCTCAATAGAAAATCCTGTGCCTACTACTGAGGTGAATATTTTGGGTACCGTAAATTTGATGCATGCATGTCACATCAACAAGGTTGAAAGAATAATTCTGGCTTGTTCGTCTTCAACTTATGGTGATAGCAAGGAACTGCCCAAAATAGAGAACAGGATCGGTGCACCATTGAGTCCGTACGCTGTTACAAAATTAGCTGTCGAGGTGTTTGCGGATGTTTTCGCTAAGATTTATGGCTTAAACTATATCGGCTTACGATACTTTAATATATTCGGTCCCAAACAAAACTTGTTAAATCCATATGCAGCTGTTATCCCCCTTTTCTGTAAGGCATTTAATGAAAATGTGGAGCCATTGATCAATGGTGACGGTGAAGCCAGTAGGGATTTTACTCATGTTAAGAACGTAATGCACGCTAATGATCTGGCTTTGTTTACTGATGATCCTAAGGCGATCAACGAAATTTATAACGTTGCATGTGGGGATCAGATAAGTTTAAATCAAATGATCCTAATGCTGAAAGAGATTACTGGTAAAAATATTAGTCCAAAGTACGGTCCCGAAAGATTTGGTGATGTTAAACATTCAAAAGCTGATATTTCTAAAATCAAAGAGCTTTTAGGTTACACAGTTAAATTGCCTTTTTACGAAGGGCTGAAGGAGACTTACTACTGGTATATTGAACAGCAATTTAATGAAAAGTAGTTATTAATATGTTGGGTGTAATACAGGCCAGAATGTCTTCAAAGCGGTTTAGAGGAAAAATGCTAACAGACTTGGAGGGTGTTACAATCCTGGAAAGAGTTGTGAGGCAGCTTAATAAGGCTAAAAATATAACAAAAGTTGTAGTTGGTACTTCTGTTGAAGAATCTGATAATGAAATTCAAGCTTTTTGTGAAAGCAAGGGTATTTCCTATTATAGAGGTCCGCTGGAAGATGTAGCTTTAAGGTTTATTGAAATATTAAAAATGGAAAAGCCTGATGCATTTGTCAGGATTTCGGGTGATAGCCCAACGATAGATCCACAAATAATCGATCATGCTACAGATACTTATCGCAATGGAAATTTCGATTTGGTAACCAATGTTTTCCCGCGGACGTTCCCAATGGGGCAGTCTGTCGAAGTATTGTCATCACAGAAATATTTAGACACATACGAATGTTTCACTGAAGATTATCATTTTGAACATGTTACAAAATATTATTACGAAAATCAAGGAAAATTTAGCATCAAAAATTTTGAAAGCCCTGTCAATTATGCAAGCGTCAATTTATGTGTTGATACTCCTGGCGACCTCAAAATGATGGTAAAGATCCTTAAATTTTGTAAAAATGATTCACAGGATTTCAAGCATCTGGCAGAAGCATATTTACATTTAAACAATTTATCGGAAGTTGAATAAATCAAAATTGAAAGTTGGAGTAATAGGATTGGGTGTTGGTGAAAGGCATGCCGATGTTTATGCCGCTGATTCGCGATGTGAATTAGTTTCTATTTGTGACCTTAATCCTGAAAAACTGGAGAGTGTCGGACAGAAATATAATTCTTCAGTTTTAACCACGGATGCAAGAGATATTCTTACAAATAGTTCGATTGATCTGGTATCCATTGCATCTTTTGATAATTTTCATTACGAACAGATTTTGCTTGCAATTGAAAATGACAAACATATATTTGTTGAAAAGCCTTTATGCCTGCATGATAGCGAATTTGAACAAATTAGCATGTCGTTAAAAGACAAGCCAAACATTAAAATATCCTCAAATCTAGTGCTAAGGACAGCACCACATTTTTTAAAAGTTAAGGAGAAGATCGATTCAGGATATTTTGGAAAATTATATTATTTTGAAGGAGACTATAACTACGGAAGGATTCAGAAGATAATTTCAAGTTGGCGAGGCCAGATATCATTTTATTCAGTGACACATGGTGGTGCTATACACTTAATTGATCTTATATTATGGTTGTCACAGGAAAAAATAACAGAAGCTATTGCAGTAGGCAATAAAATCAGTACAGCTGATTCAGAATTCAAATATCCTGATATGGTGACTGCTTTGTTGAAATTCAGTAATGGTATGACTGCAAAGATTGCAGCGAATTTTGGATGCATGATGCCTCATCATCACGGTTTGTCGGTATTTGGATCAAAAGCATCATACATTAAATCATTTGCGACAGAGAAATACTATACATCAAGAGATTCAACTCTCATGCCAGAGGAGTTTACCTACGAGGAGAAGTTTCGAAAGGACGATATTTTGAAGTCTTTTGTGTCTTCGATAATAGAGGGCTCTGAGCCGTTAGTATCTTTATCAGACGTTTTTAATGCGATGTCGGTGTCACTTGCAATTGAACGATCTTTAAAATCTTTAAATTGGGAAAAAGTATCTTATTTAAATCATTAAACTATAGAATATGAATATACCTTTTGGGGTACCTATGATAGGGCCAGAAGAAAGAAATGCAGTAGCTGAAGTATTGGCAGGACCAATCCTGGTACACGGACCTAAAGCAACTGATTTTGAAAGGGCATTTGCAGAATTTACAAAAGCTCCGCATGCTATTAGCGTTTCCTCATGTACAGCGGGGATGCATTTAATCTATTTCACTTTGGGATTCGGACCTGGTGATGAGGTGATCGTACCTGCACAAACCCACGTGGCAACTGCTCATGCAGTTGAATTGACAGGAGCAAAAGCAGTTTTTGTCGAGGCTGAGACGGAGACCGGAAATATTGATATCGATAAAATAGAGGCTGCTATTACATCTAAAACGAAAGCAATAGCAGTTGTACATTATTTAGGAGTACCTGTAGATATGCCGCGTGTAAAGGCCATTGCAGATAAACATAGTTTGTTTCTTCTCGAAGACTGTGCCCTGTCACCAGGTGCATCAGTAGACGGCATACACACTGGCCTTCATGGTGATGCGGGTGTATTCTCATTCTATCCGGTAAAGCATATTACTACTGCTGAAGGAGGTATGATCATATTAAAAGATTCTGAGTTGGCAGCTAAATTAAAACTCAGAAAGGCATTTGGTGTAGACCGCACACATGGTGAACGAAAAGTGCCGGGAGTTTACGATACTGTTGTATTAGGATTTAACTACCGGATGAGTGAATTACACGCTGCAATAGGCATTGAGCAAATTAAAAAGTTGCCAGACTTTTTAGCAAAAAGATTGGCAAATCATCAAGAATTATCAAGAAATTTAGCTAATGTAGATGGTTTGAATGTATTGCCCGCGCCGGTTAATGATAGATTTACAAGTTGTCACTATTGTCTCTCTGTTATTCTGGATCCTACTTTGGCAGCAAGAAGGCCTGAGATTATGGATGAACTAACGAAAGCTGGAGTCGGATCAAGTGTTTACTATCCTCAACCAGTTCCCCGTATGACATATTACAAGGAGAAATATGGCTATGATGAGACACTTTATCCTTATGCCACAATGTTCAGTGATCAAACTATCGCGCTTCCAGTTGGCCCTCATTTGAATGCAAACGATATGAAAACGATAGCAGATACATTAATTAAAATCATAAAAAACATTAATAATGGGTAATATACCAATCAAAAATCGTCGCGTTTTAATTATTGGCGGCGGTGGCTTTATCGGCCATAATTTGGCTCTACATTTAAAAAGTTTAGAGGCTGAAGTAACTATAATTGATGGCCTTGAGGTTAATAATCTGACCTCTGTTTTAGGTAATTCTGATAATTTGCCCTATCCTCATTTATCTTACACTGTACTTAATGAGCGTCTCGATCTTTTGAGAAAATCAGGTATCCCTCTTTTTGTGCAGGATGCCAGAGATTATCATGCATTATCACATCTGATTAATAAAATTGATCCTCAAGTAATTGTACATTTGGCAGCTGTCTCTCATGCAAACCGTTCGAATAAAGATCCATATTCAACTTTTGATCATAGCCTCCGTACACTTGAGAATGCACTAGATAATGCAAAAGATCGAGTTGAGCATTTTATTTACCTCTCGTCAAGCATGGTCTACGGCCATTTCAAAAATGATCAGGTTGATGAATCAACTATTTGCGAACCTCTTGGAATATATGGTGCATTAAAATATTCTGGTGAAAAAATGGTAATAGCATACAACCAGGTCTTCAATCTTCCGTATACCATCATTAGGCCGTCTGCACTATATGGTGAAAGATGTATCAGCAGAAGGGTTGGGCAAATTTTTATAGAGAATGCTCTATTTGGAAATGAAATCACCATCAATGGTGATGGATCAGACGGACTTGATTTTACCTATATCCAGGATTTAGTGAATGGATTAACAAATGTGATCACTAGTGAGGGATCTAAAAATCAGATATTCAATTTAACCTATGGATCAGCCAGAAGTATATCGGATATGATTGATATTTTAAGAGGTTACTTCCCAAAAATATCTGTTAAAAGTATCGCTAAAGACGCTTTGATGCCGGATCGTGGAACACTTTCAGTAGACAAGGCAAGAGATCTGATAGGTTATAATCCAACATGGTCATTGGATCAAGGATATCCTAAATATATTGAATGGTATATGGATCTATTTAATCGGAATCCTGAACTTGCTAATAAAAAATAGTGACTAAGGTGGTAATTCAGAACGATGCCTGGCTAACGGGATTGATAGGTTGTGATTCATACCATCTTACAGGTCAATTGGAGAATTTAGAACCGGACTTAACTTTCGAGCCAAAATCTTTCATTGATGTAAAAATTCCTGTTAACCAGATCGGCCCGTTGACCGCTCTCCAGAATTTGGGATTCCGTCTGATAGACACAAATGTTCAGCTTTTAAAGACTGCAGGTGAAATGAGGTTGGGTGGGTATGAATGCCGGTTTGCATCAGAGCATGATTATGATTCTGTCTGTGATATTGCCGGTTCCTCATTTACCAAAAGTCGCTTCCATTTGGACCCTTTAATAAGTAAAGAGACCGCTGATCTTGTGAAAAAAGAATGGGCAGGTAATTTCTTTAAAGGTCTACGGGGAAAATGGATGGTTTTGGCCGAGGTGGAGGGTAAAGTAGTTGGGTTCCTTCAATTGCTTAAAAGATCTGATTCTGCCATCGTCATTGATCTTATTGCCATAGAACCAAATATGCAAGGCAGAGGAATCGCCGGATCGATGATTAGTTTTGCAAATAGTGAATGCCTGGAAGCTCCGGGTGATATCATTGTAGGAACCCAAATTTCTAATATTCAGTCACTTGCTTTCTATGTTAAGCATGGCTTCAGAATTATTTCTGCAGATTATGTGCTGCATTTACATACAAATTAATAGGTATTCGGAATGTTGATTGAAAGTTATAATACGGAAAAAAAAGTTTTTATAATTGCAGAGATTGGCAACAATCACGAGGGTGATTTTGGCCTTGCTCAAGAAATGATTGCCCAGGCTGCACAAGCCGGGGTTGATGCAGTAAAGTTTCAAACAATTATCCCAGAACTCCTGGTTGATCGAAGTCAGCAGGAAAGAATCACAAGGCTAAAAAAGTTTCAGTTCACGTATGAGCAATTTGAATCATTAGCAAAAATTGCAAAAGAAAATAAAGTTATCTTTTGCTCTACTCCTTTTGATCTTCAGAGTGCTAATTTTCTCAATGGCATTCAGTCTCTATTTAAAATAGCTTCAGGAGATAATAATTTCTTTCCCTTAATTGACCACGTGGCATCATTCTGTAAGCCTATGATCATTTCAACAGGTTTATCGAATATTGATTTATTGAGAAACCTTCATAATCGGATTACAAGAATATGGGCTAAAGAAGGTATGAATCCAGGGCTAGCATTCTTACATTGTTTAACAAGTTATCCTACCCCGGTTGACCAGGCCGGACTTTCATCCATCTATAAGCTTAGGGAAGAATTTCCAGATTTAGTGATAGGTTATTCTGATCATACTATGGGTATTAACGCCGCATTGTATTCGGTTGTGGCTGGTGCCAGGATAATTGAGAAACATTTCACAATTGATAAAAACTATTCAGACTTTAGGGATCATCAACTTTCAGCTGACCCAACTGATATGAAAAATCTGGTGGATGGCGTACGTGAAATAGAGTCGATGTTTGGAGCTGGCCCTGGAAATGAATCACACTGTGAAAAGGATATGCATGAAGTGGCGCGGCGTTCAATTGCCGCCGCTGTCGATTTGCCAATTGGAACAATTGTCGAAATGGAGCATCTTACTTGGGTACGCCCCGGCACTGGAATGGCTCCTGGTGAAGAGTCAATTCTGGTTGGAAAAAGGGTAGTTACAGAAAAATTATCAGGGGAAATTTTCGCTCCCAAGGACGTCATTTGATAAATATAAAATTAGGATTATGTGCGGGATTGCCGGCTATATAGGTAAAAAGATCATTGAAGATAAAACGATCCAGTTCACTCTTGCTCAAATGAGCAAGCGTGGACCGGATCAGCAGGAGGCAAGGCAATTTAGTTACGGTGACTATTCGATTTTCTTACCTCATAGTCGACTTAGTATTATAGATTTGGATTCACGCTCCGATCAGCCTTACACTATTGGTGATTATGTAATAATTTTCAACGGAGAAATATATAATTACGTTGAGCTCAAGGAGAAGCTGGTAAAAGATGGTGTAGTTTTTCATACTTCCTCAGACACCGAGGTATTACTACAATATTTTATCCGTTATGGTGAAAACTGCGTAGAGCATTTTGAGGGAATGTGGGCTTTTGCGATTTACAATACCGTAACGGGTAAAATCTTTTTGTCCAGAGATCGCTTCGGGGAAAAGCCACTGTATTATTACTCGGATGATGAAAACGGATTTTATTTTGGATCAGAAGTGAAATTTCTGAGTGCTCTGTCTGGAATCAATTTTAAGGTTAACAAAAGACAGTTACAGCGATACTTAGGCCAGGGATATAAAGCACTTTATAAGAAAAGTGAAACATTCTTTGAAGATGTTTTCGAGTTAGCTTCAGGAGAAAACTGTATTATCAGTCCCGGATCTAAGCCCGAATTCAAGAAATATTGGAAACCAATTACTAAAATTAATCATTCGATGACCTTGACCGAGGCCATTGAAGGGAGCCGTGAGCGCCTGATCAATAGTATGAAGATCAGGCTTCGTGCAGATGTGCCCCTGGCATTTTGTTTAAGCGGCGGCGTAGATTCAGCGTCATTGGTTTCTATCGCGGCGAAAGTATTTAATTATAACGTAGAAACTTTCTCTATTATTGATTCTGATGATCGGTATAATGAATTGGATAATATACAGGCTACCATAGACGACACTGGTTGCAAACACACTATGATTAGCCTCTCGCATGATAATTCTTTGGACAGATTACAGGAATTAATTGCTTATCATGATGCTCCAATAGCCACGACTACGTTTTTTGTACACTCAATGCTGTCAGAGAAAATAAATGAATCAGGGTTCAAGGTGGCTTTTTCAGGTACTTCCGCAGATGAGCTTTTCACGGGATATTATGATCATTTCCTGTTGCACCTAAATGAAATGCATGATCATCCTGATTATGAAACGTATCTAAACGATTGGTATACACATACGGGTACATTTGTTAGAAATCCTATACTCAAAAATCCGGATCTATACAGAAAAACTCCCAATTTCAGAGAGCACGTATTTGATAATTCTAAGGAGTTTTGCGGATATCTGAAGGGAGATTTTAAGGAGGAATATTCTGAAGCAAACTATACGGATAACATGCTTAGAAACCGAATGTTGAATGAATTATTTCATGAAGCTACACCCGTTATCCTGCATGAAGATGATTTAAATTCAATGCTTTATTCAATAGAAAACAGAAGCCCGTTCCTGGATACTGAATTATTTCAGTTCGCCTTCTCTATTCCAGCAGAACATTTAATAAAAGACGGCTATGGTAAGTATGTATTGCGCGAGTCTATGGCCGGGATTTTAAATGACCAGGTTCGTCTTGATCGCCGTAAGAAGGGATTTAATGCCTCCATAAATTCATTGTTTGACTTACAGAATGAGGAAACCAGGGCTTATTTTCTTGATCCTGCGGCATCTATTTTCGAGATAGTAAAAAGGGAGCCAATTGTTAAGTTATTTGATTTAAACCCGGCACCCAATGAATACAGTAAATTTTTATTCAATTTCATGAATGCCCGCATTTTTCTCGATCAGCACTCATTATAGAACACTTAAGTGAAATACTGTACAAATTGTATACTGCCAGATTCGCGCCCTGGAATCATTATTGAAGCAAATGGTGTTTGTAATGCCTGCAATAATTTTTCCGTTACTAAAAGCACAATAGATTTTGTCAAAAGAGAGGAACAGTTCCTTGAGGTTGTCAGAAAAGCCAAATTAAAAAGTACCGGGTACGATTGTATAATTCCCGTTAGTGGTGGAAAAGATAGTACCTGGCAAGTGGTGAGGTGCCTTGAATATGGCTTAAATATTCTTGCAGTAACATGGAAAACTCCAGGAAGAACGGGAATCGGGCAGGAAAATCTGGATAATCTGGTTTCCTTAGGAGTTGATCATATTGACTATACCATAAGCCCTAAGGTCGAAAGAAAGTTTATGTTAAAAGCATTTGAGAAATATGGGTCAACAGCTATTCCAATGCATATGGCAATGTTTGCCATACCTCCAAAAATCGCAGCTAGCTTTGGTATACCCCTGATAGTTTGGGGCGAGAATTCAGCTTTTGAATATGGTACCGATGACGAGGCCTTAACTGGATTCAAAATAGATAGTAATTGGCTCAAGAAATTCGGAGTTACGAACGGTACTAGTGCCGAAGATTGGATATCTGAGGATCTAACTAAAAAGGAACTTACACCTTACTTCTCATTAAATGATAAACAAATCGATGAAGCAGGGATTAACGCAATTTTTCTTGGATATTATTTTAATTGGGACGTTGAGACAAGCTTGGCTGTAGCTAAGGATAATGGATTCAAGGTTTCAGACAAAGCTAAAACAGGAATCTATAATTATGCTGATATTGATGATGATTTTATATCGATTCATCATTTTCTTAAGTGGTATAAATTCGGAATAACCCGATCGTTTGATAATTTATCTCTTGAAATTCGAAACAAAAGGATTAGTCGCGAAGAGGCGGTTAACAGGCTTGCCTCATTAGGTGATGAGACACCCTATGAGGACATTCGGAAGTTCTGTAAATTTGTCGGAATAACCGAGCGTAGATTCTTTGAAATATCAGAAAAATTCAGGAATGAAGAGATTTGGAAAAAGATTGATGGGGTTTGGGGAATTCCAAATTACATAAATGAAGAACAGGTATGGACGAATCCAATAAATAGTTGAGTATGAAATTTATAGAAAAGAATCCACCACGTACTTTTGAGGTTGGATACGATAAAAAAGGTATTATTAGTGATTGCGGTTCCATGTATCTGGAAGCAGACGAGCAGATCACACTCTTTACAGAAGCTGGTGGAGAATATGATGTCACCAAAAAGGACTGGGGCTTCTATGCTACTCCCTCGCTTAACGGCAGACTTGCAGGGTTTAAATTGAAGGCGGTTTTAACAAAAAATAGATACGATCGATATTTTATTATGATCCTCGAAGAAGGTAAAGAAGAAGCCTTTCAGAAATATGTTGATGAAGAGCCTTTGCAGATTGTTGCGTGGCTGGACAGTGCTGAAAACCTGAATGAATTGGACAGTAAATTAAATAGCAAGTAAAATGGAATGTCCGATCTGTGGGAATGATACCTTTCGGGTGATTTTTAAATTTACTGAGCCTCCAGCTATTGAAACTAGATATCCTGCCTTATCTAAGATTAGCTATTATCGGGAAACCCAGCAGTGTGAACAATGTTTACATTTTATTGCGGTGCAAGAAATGGATTTGTCAGCCATTTACGAAGGAGACTACGTAAGCGCTACCTACAAGGATAAAGCAGGCGTTCAGGCTACTTTTGAAAAAATAATAAGCCTTCCTTCACACAGATCTGATAATACTGGCCGGGTTAATAGTATCAATCGTTTTACAGCGGATTATTGGGGAGAATTTGAAAATAAATCGGTATTAGATGTAGGTTCAGGACTGGGCGTTTTTCCTTATCTTATGAAAACTAAGGGCTGGAATGTCACTGCCTTAGATCCAGATCAACGCGCCGCGCAACATATAAGTGAAGTTGTAGGAGTAGAAACCATTTGTGGCGACTTTTTTAATGTCAATTCTGATCAAAAATATGACCTTATTACCTTTAACAAGGTTCTTGAACATGTAAAGGATCCAATTGCAATGTTAGCGAAAAGTAAGGATAACCTTGCAGAAGGAGGATTAGTCTATGTCGAAGTTCCTGACGGAGATATTGCGGCTCTTGATGGTTCTGAAAGAGAGGAATTCACAATCGATCATTTATACATATTTAGTTTTATTTCCTTAGCGATTACAGCAGATAAGGCTGGGTTTTATCCTATTATGATTGAACGTCTGAAAGAGCCCAGTACAAAATACACATTAAGAACTTTTCTAAAAAGGAAAGAATAAGGCACTTTAAATCTAAAAATATGACAAGTTACGAAGAGGCAATTGCCCGTTGTTATTCCACCTGGGGTAAGACCTACTACGAAGAATACTATGGATCAAACAGTCCATACCCACCGGTTCATACAGAGCTGTTGCGCTCAATTTTGAAAGAAAATAAAGTTAATAATCTTCTGGACGCAGGATGTGGACCAGCCTCATTCCTTCGCGACGTTATCAAAGAAGGCTGGGATCTTTACGGTTTTGACCTCACTCCGGAAATGGTAGAAGAAGGGAAAAAAGTATTTGCTGATAATAATCTTGATCCTGAGCGTATATGGAAAGGAAGTATTATCGAAAAATCATCTTTTAGGATTCCAGTGGGAAACACACCGGAATTTGATGCAGCAGTGTGCGGAGGAGTTTTGCCTCACATTCCGGAGGAGCATGACGTTACTGTTATAGAAAATCTGCGCGATTCTGTTCGTCCGGGTGGTATTGTGGCACTTGAGGCGCGAAATCAACTGTTTGCTATGTTTACCATGAACAAGTATTCTTACGATCTTTTTGTAGAACAGTTTATCAGACCTGAAATTCTAAAGAAAAATCTTGGAGAGAATGCCGATAAAATAGATGAGGTGACCGAACAAATGAAATTTCAATTTCGTATGGATCTTCCTCCGGTTCGGAAAGGTAAGGCTGATGAGCCTGGTTACGACGAGGTTTTGTCGCGCACACACAATCCCTTTATTTTGAGGCAGCAATTTGAGCAAGCCGGTTTGAAAAATATAAAGACGATGTTCTATCATTACCATTGTGTACCGCCTATGTTTGCGGGGTCGATGGGAGGTGAGTTCATTCCGCAAAGTATAGCTTTGGAGGATCCTAATGATTGGCGCGGGCATTTTATGGCTTCTGCGTTTTATATGATTGGTACTAAGGCGTGATAGAACCTGTTAAATTACTTTTTTCGGAAGTTACAGATGACTCACGCACAAGGCATCATTTCTGTAATCTGTTAACAACTTCGTGGCTCCGACCAGAACGGGCACTACTTGATGCTTACATGGTGTCCGTTATAGAACCGTTTACGAAAAATTTGTCCGGAAACAGCCTTGATTGGGGATGTACAGATGCTAGTTTATCTTTTGCTATTCTTGGAGGAATATTTAAATTCGAGTATGACGACTATTTAGAAGTTGAATGGCTCAGCAAGCTGAATGAAATAAAAATCGGTTTAAATGTTGATTTTTTTGACAAAACATCTTCCTTATCCGTAGACCCTGTTCTAAAATCATCCGGTCGGAAATTTACACATGGGCTTTCGTGGAAGGAATCGCACGTACTTAAGGCAGAACGGTTTAAAATTCATGATTTATTGAGCTTTCAGGAATTCGAAAGAAAACTTCCGTATACAGATAACTTTTTTAATTTCATACTAGCGACTAATTTATTTTGGATTGAAGGTGAAATAGTTCTTAAGAATGTATTGGCAGATCTAAATGCAAAGTGCAAATTAGGTGCGAAGGTGTTAACAATATTTCCCCAAAAATCGGCTCCATTAACAATTGCTCAACAACTTGAAGGTGCTGACAAGGAATGGGTAAAAAAAATAGATAGGGGCATTAGTGCGAACCTACTAATGAATGCGATGACATTAGAAGAATTTACTGTGCTTTTTGAAAGCACGGGATTTAAAATTACAAATGTAGTAGAATTTTGCCCCGCCCTGATTTCTACGATTTACCAGATCGGCTTTCGGCCAATGTTCCCAGTATTTTTGAACATGTATGAAAAAATAAAAAAGGTTTCACCGGAGAAATTGATGGAGATTAAACAGCAATGGATCAACACCGTTTCAGATTTTATGCTTCCTCTTTGTGACAGTGAGTGGATGTCTAAAACAGGTATGCAGAATACATGGTATTTCTTTGAACTCGAAACTATTTAAGTATGGATGCCAGAGGAATGTTTCGATCTCTGTTGCCAGTATTGTGGTTGCGCCCAGAGAGCGCTATGTGGTATGGTTATATGCTTACACTTGCGAAAAAGTATTTGGGTGACCTAAAATCTCCTTCACTTGATTTTGGGTGCATGGACGGAGTCAATAGCTTTATCCTTTTGGATGGTAAATTTGATGATCAGTTTGACGTTTATAACGAAGTTCAATGGGATAAAGAATCACATAAACGTGCAACCTTAAGCAATGATTACTTTGATACCTTTGACGATTCCGAAAGTGTTTCAATCGAACGTGCAGCTTCAAAGAAATTTGATATGGGAATCGATTGGAAAGATTCCCACATTAGCAAATGTAAAAGGCTAGGCTTATATAACGAATTACAAAAGATAGATGTTGATCATCCTTTATTTAATGCTTCAGATGGTTACTTCTCCTCTATCTGGGCCCCCAATATTTATTGGATGCGAAATCTGGAGCCAATTATTGCAGAATTATCCCGGGTACTTAGTTCTGATGGTAAAATCGTAACTATAGGCCCAGGACCTATGCAAACAGAATATATGTATTACAAATATGCCAATTCTGATAACGAGGAGTGGTTAAGGAATTTAGATAGAGGGCGATATGAGAATTCATTGGCTTCCGGCAGAAGCTTAAAGGATTGGGAATTACTTTTTGAAGCAAATGGGCTATACGTCGAGAATTATGAAGCATTCATACCAGAAATTGTAGCTAAAGCATATGATATTGGGTTCAGGCCAATGTTTCCCGTTTTCATGAATATTTATGAGACCTTAAAGGTAAATTCTCCCGGAGACCTTATGGAACTTAAAAAGCAATGGATCGATACTGTGTACGATCTCGTATCCCCTTTATGTGATAGT
>VGGW01000005.1 GCA_016868395.1 Bacteroidota bacterium
ATCTCGTATCCCCTTTATGTGATAGTGATTGGATGGATACAAAATATCACCATGCCGAAAATGCATGGTTCATTTTTGAATTAAAAAAGAAATAATATGTCAAGAATTGCCGGGATACATTCCTCAAGGGTAGGATCTCATAACTGTGTGAGCATGTTGAAGTCAGTAAAAACTGATGAAAACTGGAATGTAAATATTGAAGAGAACAAGATTTGTGTGTTAGGGTCAGTGGCCAAAAAAAATGATAATTTTTCTGCAGCTGGTGTCAGCATAGTTATTGACGGTATAGTGTATAACCATTCTATCATAGACAAAGAAAATGCGATTGGGTCCCCTATATTCAAATTGTACCGGAAGTATGGATTTGAGGGCGCAGTCCAAAGACTGAATGGGGATTTTGCAATCGCTCTTTATGATTCTAACGATCAAACACTTTGGATAGCACGTGATCGGGTTGGTGTAAAACCGATATACTATTCAGCTAAGAACGGCGAACTTGCTTTTGCCTCACGTCCAAAATCATTGTTACAATTAGACTGGATCACAAGCGAACCAAATTCGCGATTTGTTGGCCGGTTTGCAGGCGGCCATTATCGGTATATTGACAATGATCCACATGAATCACCTTATGAAGAAATTGCTCAGCTTCCGACCGCCCACATACTTCGTTACAAAAATAACGAAGTTAAAATCTCGGCATATTGGAAACTTTCGGAAGAAGAAAACTGGAAGTCTACGGAACTGGAGCTTGCTGAAGAATACAGATCATTACTCTCAGATGCTGTAAACATCAGATTTTCCTCAGCAGATAAGCCAGCATTTACGCTTTCAGGTGGTATGGATTCATCTTCGGTTCTAGCGAGTGTTGTTAAAAAAACAGGAATAAAGCAACACGCATTTTCATCAGTGTATGTTGATAAGACTTATGATGAATCTGATGAAATTGCATCAATGCTTGAATCATCTGTTGAAGAATGGCATCGTGTGGTACTTGATAACAAGCCAGATGTCTTCGCAAACGTCAGAAAAATGATAGATGCTAATGATGAGCCCGTTGCCACAGCGACCTGGTTATCTCACTTCCTACTGTGTGAAGAAGTAAAAAACCAGGGATTTGGAAGTCTCTTCGGCGGCTTAGGCGGTGATGAGTTAAATGCCGGGGAATATGAGTATTTCTTTTTTCACTTTGCTGATCTCATCAAGAATGGCAAGAGTGACATTTTTTTGAAGGAAGTTGAAAAATGGTCAGAATATCATGATCATCCAGTTTTTAAAAAGAACCTTAGTGTTGCGAAGGAAAGTGTAGAACGCATGGCACATCTTAACCATCCAGGTCTATGTCTGCCAGATCTTAAACGCATGCATAAGTATGCTGCGACGGTAAATAGTGACTTTTTCGATTTTTCAAGATTTGAACCGCAGATGGTTCATCCGTTTACATCCTATTTAAAGAATCGTACCTATCAGGACATATTTTATGAGACTGCTCCATGCTGCCTCAGAGCTGAAGACAGGCAGACACTTGCTTTTGGCCTAGACAATTTCGTTCCATTCTTTGATCATCGGTTATTGGAGTTTATGTTCAGAGTGCCAGGTGATCTGAAAATCAGGGACGGTGTAACAAAAATCCTACTACGCGAGGCAATGGATGGAGTTTTGCCTTACGAAACAAGGGGACGGATTAAAAAAACGGGTTGGAACGCACCTGCACATATGTGGTTTTCAGGAAAAGGGCTGGAAGAATTGAAAGATATGGTTCATTCGCAACAATTCAGGCAGCGCGGTATTTACAACATAGATGAAGTAGACAAGATAATTGTAGAGCACGCGGAAATTGTTGAAACGGGAGTAGTGAAGGAGAATCATATGATGTTTTTGTGGCAGATGGTCAATCTTGAATTGTGGATGCAAAGTATCCAGTGAGTTTAAGATAAACAGTGGATATCAAGAAAACGTTAATGGTAATAACAAAGAAATATGAAAGTTTCGGAACCTTAAGTACAAAGACTTACGGAAGGAAATTATTAGGAAATTTTCGACAGAATATTGGTAGAGTAATTGATAATCACCGGTCGGCTGATTATACGTCAGTACTTACAACTAGTGATATTTTACCTTATATTGCTATTTCACCAAACATCACAACTTATAACAGTTTATATAGCAGATATCTTTCAGTGATAGATGTTGATGAACTTGCAAAAGTTATCAATGAGTTCATACTTGGTTTTGAAAAGCAAACGGGTTTCTGGCAAGTTAAATTAATCAAGTCTTATTTTTTTGCCTTCCTTATGGATGACTGGTGTGAACGCGTGGAACATGCCTTTAAAATTTTCGAAAGCGAAAAGGGAAGATTGTTTTATGTTGGTCAGCGAACCGAGTCGGATTACAAGATATACAATGGTATTAGTCATTCGTTCTATCCTAATACATCCGTGGAAAGATTATACTCTTTTTCTGATGACATAATTAGTCGTTTGGGACATGTCTTGAATAAAATAAAGAAGGCACGGGAGTTAGAACTTAACAGGTTTCTAAACGGATTTTCTGAAGAAACTACACTACCGACTTTATGTGGAGGCAAGAAAATAATTGTTATTGGAATATTGGAGGGTCGACGTATTGCCCGGATTGCGGAACTTCATCGTGAGCTGACTTTGCGCGGTTACGAAGTTGTACTATTTTCGGCGCTTCACAAAAGAGAGACGCTGGTTGAAACTAAGAAATTCCCTGAGTTGTTGTCCTCATTCGTACTAGACAATTCCTTAATAACAAAAGCTGAGGCAACTAAGGTTTTGAATCAAAGTAAATCGGAGTTACTTAAACTTTGTAAATTGTTCAGAAACTCTGGAGAGCTAAAAAGTTATACCTATAGAGGAGTGCCTCTTCTTGATATTTGTTGGGAAGACCTGGAGAATGTAATTTTGATGCGGGGAATGCAAGTTGCAATTAATACCAGCTGTATTCAGAAGTTTATGAAATATTACCCGGTTGCCGGTTTTATTGGAATGGACAACAGCGTCGCGACCTCTGTATGGATAAATGAATGTAATCAAAAGGACATTCCTACTTTCTTCCATTATTACAACGCCGCGTTGTCACCTATTGTTTATAAATTGCTTTTAGAATCGTTCCAGCCAAAAGTCTGGCTTCTCGGAGGTGAAAGGCAAATGGAGTTTTTCAAGAGCTTAAATCCTAAGGGAAATTATCAGGTAACAGGCGACATATTCGCTGATACAATTGTGAAAGGTGATAAAGATGTAATACGAAAAGTAATTAAAGATAAAATCAATATAAGAGGAGAGGAAAAGGTCGTTGTTCTGGTATCATCATAT
Organism: Bacteroidota bacterium; assembly: GCA_016868395.1. Lineage (GTDB taxonomy): Bacteria > Bacteroidota > Bacteroidia > Sphingobacteriales > Sphingobacteriaceae > Daejeonella. The sequence goes on from VGGW01000005.1 coordinate 3,336, forward strand.
ATTGTCGCAGATTTCACTATCGAACGAAAGAAAATGTTGTTTCAAAGTGTCGCTTTATCCGCAGCTCAATTGGATATGCAATTAGTGGTTAAAGCCCATCCGAACGAGAATCTGGAAACTTTACTGTCTGAAATGGACTCGTGGGATGTTAAGGCACCCATTTTTCAAACGGAAAGCATTCGGGACGTATTTATTGCGGCAGATGTGGTTTGTATGTATTTTAGCGAAGCGGCTCAACAAGCAATGTTAGTGGGTGTACCCGTTATTTCATTAATCCCCGAGGAAATGGTGGATGATTTTGATAAACACTGGAACTACTATTCGTCAGGCGCTGTTGAATACGTTCCACTAGGCTCCTCGCCATTAAACGCAATAAAAGGTATCGTGTTCGATGAGTTGATCCGCGCAAAGTTATTAACTAAAGCTTCCGACTATACAATAGGAGTACTCGGAAAGAATGATGGTAACAATGCCAGCCGCTTTGCAGAAAAGGTTCACACATTCATCAACTAATGTATATACAGTCACAATACAGCTTAGTATACTGTAATGGTATTCTTAAGAAAATGCCAACCAGCATAATTGTAAGGATTAGACCGTGAGTTTAGTTATTAAGCTAGCAAACTTACTCACCACCAGACATAAACAAGGTATTCTGGTTTTACTTGTGCTTATGGTGGTTGGAATGTTGTTCGAGACTATGAGCATTGGATTGATAATACCCGTGTTCACAATCCTGTCAAAAAGTGAAGTGGAAATCGCTAACTCCTACATAGGTCCGTTTGTGAAGTACCTTGGTAACCCACCTGTTGAAAAACTCATTGTCATTGTTATGGTGATAATGGTGTTAGCCTACATGGTGAAAAATATTTATCTGGGCTTCCTAACCTGGGCACAGGTTAAATTTGCTAACTCCGTTCAGGTTTATTTATCACAAAAGCTTTTTTCGGTTTATTTATATCAACCGTACATTTTTCACCTGCAGCGAAATTCAGCTCAACTTGTAAGAAATGTTTTAGGGGAAGTCAGTCAGATACAGGCCGCAGTAACCCAACTAATGACGCTTTTTACTGAATTGGGCATCATACTGGGTATTTCGGTACTGCTAGTCGCCACGGAACCAGTTGGCTCGATATCGATTTTCGTCTTTTTAGGGAGTGTTTCATGGTTGTCCAACAAGCTGACAAAATATAAGATAGTTCAATGGGGTGCAGAACGTTTGCATTATGACGGTCAGACCAATCAACATTTGATGCAAGGATTATCAGGTGTGAAAGATGTTAAGATATATGGTAGAGAAGAAGCGTTTCTTAAAATATTCTATAGATATCAAACAAATCGTGCTAAACTTAACCGGAGATATTCAGTGATTGCTACAATACCCAAGCTATGGCTAGAATTGTTGGCCATTATCGGGCTTGCTGCATTGGTTATAATAATGTTAGCACAAGGTAAACCAGTATCGAATATACTACCTACGCTAAGTTTATTTGCTGTAGCTTCTTTCAAGTTAATGCCATCGATGAATAAGATCCTAAATGCTATCCAGGGTCTTAATTTTACAAGAGCCTCGATTGAGATGGTTTCATCTGAATTGTCTTACACCTTTGATCATAGAGAAGAAATACTTGATACAAGTAAAGCACTAAAGGATAGTATTTCGATTGACAAGATTACTTTTTACTACCCGGGAACTGTGAAACCAGCTCTTGAGAATGTATCCGTGAAGGTAAAAGTTAATCAGTCGGTAGGAATCGTAGGGAGTTCCGGATCCGGGAAGAGTACATTGGTTGATATATTGTTAGGGATACTTTCACCCTCAGCAGGGAGAATATTGGTAGACAATGAGAATATTTTCGTTTCAGTTACTAAAACACGGGAATGGCAAAATCAAATAGGATATGTGCCTCAGACTATTTACCTGACTGATGATACATTGCGAAATAACATCGCATTTGGAATAGAAGTCAAAAACATTGATGATGACGCCATCGATAGAGCATTAAAAGCTGCTCAGTTAGATGAGTTCGTCGATAGTCTTCCCGAAGGGCTAAAAACAATGGTTGGAGAACGGGGTGTTCGGCTGTCTGGAGGGCAGCGGCAACGTATAGGCATTGCCAGAGCGCTGTATCACAATCCACCCGTTCTTGTATTGGATGAGGCTACAAGTGCTTTAGATCAAATCACCGAGCAGGGTGTAATGAATTCAGTTAAGCTTTTAAAAGGAAAAACAGTTATCATTGTGGCGCACAGATATTCAACAATTGAGCATTGTGACTGGATCATAAAGTTAAGCCACGGCAAACTGGTATCGCAAGGACCTGCAACTGAAATACTTCATAAACAATAAGAAATTAAATTTAAATTTTTGCTAATGCTAAACAGTCTTTTAAACAAAATTGGCTATCAAAAAAAGCCCCTGCCAGCCTTAGAGGCTGAATTTAAGAACCGCGTCATCGAAGAGGAATTTTGGAATATCTATAACCAATGCCGTGAGTATACGATGACATCTCCTGAGCGAATGTATTCCTTGTATAAAGCTGTTAAATACGTTGTTCAAGCAAAATTAGAAGGTGATTTCGTAGAATGCGGGGTATGGAAAGGTGGGAGCGCCATGGTGATAGCTTATACTTTAAAAGCGCTAAGGTTAACAGATAGAGACATTTTTTTGTATGACACATTTGAAGGAATGTCCGAGCCTACTGAACACGATATGAAAAACTCTACAGTAGACGGCAACCATGTAAGGAAGTATTGGGAGGAGCAGCAAAAAGGTGGTATAAATGAATGGTGTTACTCATCATTAGATGAAGTTCGGAGCAATTTGGAGCGCACAGGATACCCAATGAGTCAAATACATACAGTTAAAGGAAAAGTTGAGGATTCCATTCCTAATACCATCCCTAAAAAAATAAGTCTTTTGCGACTAGATACTGACTGGTATGAGTCGACCAAACATGAATTAATGTATCTTTACCCAATTTTAACCGATAAAGGCGTTTTAATAATTGATGATTATGGCTCATGGGCGGGAGCCAAAAAGGCTGTAGATGAGTTCTTTGCAGATACCCCGATATTATTGAACAGGGTCGATACAACAGGACGTATAGGGGTTAAATAAAACGATGAATTAGATAGTAGAACAAAAATATAAGAATATGGCAACAAGTTTATTTATACAGGTAAAGCAAAAAATTAAGGATTTCATTCATGAAAGCCTGATGTCTGAGGATTTTGACCACGCAGTTAAAAAGCTAAAGGAAACTGAAGCTGAGCACAACAAAAAATATGGCACACAATTCCATGTTCCATTCCAGTTTGTAGGTCGCAGGCACTTTAGTACCATTGGCCCGAGCCAGGTGATGAAGGAAATTACAAAGTTGTTTGAGCTAATTAAAAGTGAGAATCCAAAAGTAGTACTTGAGATAGGAACTGATAAAGGTGGTACATTGTATTTATGGTGTCAGGCCGCAGCTGAAGACGCTACAATTGTTTCAATTGATCTGTCAAGCAGACGAAGATATTCTCCCAGACGCCGCGATTTATATGCAAAATTTGTTAAGAGCGTTCACCAAAAACTTCATTTCCTGCCATTTAGTTCACACGAACAGTCTACTGTTGATAAAGCCTGCGCTTTGTTTGGAAATAAGAAGATTGACTATTTATTTATTGATGGCGATCATACTTATGAAGGAGTAAAGCAGGATTATATCATGTTTTCACCGCTAGTAAAAACTGGGGGACTTATCGCGTTTCATGACATCAAGACAGTAAGACCTGATTGTGGAGTACGTGAGGTTTGGGAAGAAGTTACCAAAGATATGGTAAAAGAAAATTATTGGGAATATGCGGAAAATGACTATGGACCATTGGGTGCTGGAATTGGTGTAATTAGGAAGGTCTAAATAGTTAAAAGAGCTCTATTAGTATGGCAGTTTTATTAATTTACAAGGAGAACCCTCAGGATCCTTGTCTACAGGCAATGAAGAGGTGGATTTGTAGATTATCCAGGAAGTCGATCTATTTCCGATTCAGACATAGTGAACGGGGTAGGTTTGAAACAAAAGAGGTTAACCCAAGGCTGCTAAAAATACTTAAAAATCGGGAGGTCACTTGTATTATGGACTGGCTTGGCTTATTTAACCGAGCCGAAGTTGAACTGCTTAAAGCAAAGGGTATTGTGTATTTTCGTTATCTAAACGGTTTTACATCTCTCCATTGTGGTCATATTCCAGATCAGAAGGAATTTTTTGATCTGCTACGGCTTACGGATTTTTATATGGTTCCCGAAAAAAATCATATTCCGATTTTGAAGGACGAGAAAATTAATGCTGTACACTCTCCTTTCTTCGCCGATCCGCACATTTATAAGCCTTTAAAGTTAAGGGCAGATCTCTACGATTTCTTTTTTGTAGGAGCTGTCAATTCGCATTGGGCTAGAAATAGGCAGGAGTTTTTAGAAAAGCTGGCAGAACATTACCGTACCGTAATCGTGGCCGGTCCTGACGCTAAGATTGCCAAAGCACATTGCCTTCCGCAAATAACTTTTGAGCCCTTAGTTAATTTATTGCAAAATCAAAGTAAAATAGTTTGCGGTAGTGATTACCTGCCCAGCGTGGAGCCATATAATAGTCGAATTAAAGATGCTTTCATAGAATATGATTTAAACTATACTATACGGGCGCGGACCTATACAGTTCTAGCATCCGCCCGACCATATTTAGTTGAAAGTCATAATGATATTAATGAAGCATTTGAGAGCGGAAAAGAAATATTGACATGGGGAAGTTATGACGAATTATTGGAAGTTGCTTCAAGGGTAATAGCTGACAAAAGGTACCTACAGAATGTCGGAGACGCCGGTTATAACGCCTTTTTGTCAAAACATACTATTTTTCATCGACTACAGGAATTCGAATCACTATCGGGACTTGCGCTATTTCCTGATCTTAAAAAATATATTTCATGGACAAATCAAAAGCACCGCTGATAACGATTGGTGTTGTTAGCTGCAACAGATTTTATTATTTACGCGCGTTATTGGAGTCGGCAAAATTATGTGTTACTTATCCTAATGTGCAGTGGATAGTAGTAGATAACGCATCTATCGAGCCGGGTTTAGTAGATTATCTGAAAGCTCAGACTTTTATCGATTCGCTTATATTAAGAGAAGAGCGTTCTCCTAAATCCGAACATCCCGAAGCGCTTAATATTATCACCGAACAGGCAAAAGGAGAGTATATTATTATCTTATCTGATGATGTACAGTTTATAAGGAAGAATTGGGAGTGGGATATAATAAACATCCTAAATAAGTATCAGGAGATAACTTCTGTTTCTCTTTCTGCCCTTAGGAAAGTTACCTTGGAGCGTTATTTTAAAGGAATCACATACGAGCGGTTTAAGCACATCGCTTACGATATTAAGCATCGGCGAGTGGTCAGAGCTCAGAGGTCGTTCAAAACGGATAAGGGCGTAATTTTCAGATCTTTTGGATATATGCGTGAGCCTATCGACGGAGTTGGAATGTTGATCGCATCACGTACAGCCTTATGGAAAAAACTTGGCCCATGGAAAACGAATGCAGCAAGCAGTGATAGTATCGATTCCAGTGCCGGGGGAGAAGCCGACATGCTTAAAAGAGCTATTGGATATAAGGTGAAAGGGCATATGGTTACACCCATTGAGCCAGTGATCGCCACAATTGTAACTGATAGCGAAGGCTTAAACGCAAGGGTTAGAAACAATACACGGTTTGGCAAATATTTGCCTCCGCACGGTGATCTATACTATGAAATTAATGATAAATTGGAAACGTATACTGATTTTCCATTTTCCTTTGAATCAGTAGTGGCTCCTGTTAAATTTGAACTGCCTTTAGATGAGGCAGGGAATCTTATTAAAGGTTCTGTGAACTTTACAATTGCAAACGAAATAGAATAAGATGCCTTATAATATATTATGATAAACTTCGACAATAAAATTTTTCTCATAACTGGGGGGACAGGATCTTTTGGGAATGCTGTTTTGAAGCGATTAATAGCCTCTGACTGCAAAGAGATCAGGATTTTTAGCCGTGATGAGAAAAAGCAAGATGATCAGCGTAAATTGTATTCAAATAGTAAAATTAAGTTTTACATCGGGGATGTACGTGACTACCAAAGTGTTTTAAACGCGGTTCGGGGGGTTGATTACATTTTTAATGCCGCTGCTTTAAAGCAGGTTCCTTCCTGTGAATTTCATCCGATGGAAGCTGTTAAAACGAATGTACTAGGAACCGATAATGTACTTGAAGCTGCAATCCAAAGTGGCGTCAAGAAAGTAGTTTGTTTGAGTACTGATAAAGCGGTATATCCTATCAACGCAATGGGCATCTCCAAAGCAATGATGGAAAAAATAGTTGTTGCTAAGTCCAGAAGCTTAGATGCTCAACGCACCGTAGTGTGTGGAACAAGATATGGCAACGTGATGGCATCAAGGGGATCTGTAATTCCTTTATTTGTGGACCAAATTCTTGAAGGTGTGCCCATTACGATAACAGATGCGGAAATGACTCGTTTCATGATGACGCTTGAAGACGCTGTAGATTTAGTACTTTATGCCTTTGAATATGGGAACAATGGCGATTTTTTTGTTCAGAAAGCACCTTCCGCTACGATTAAAGTTCTTGCGACCGCGGTAACGAGGTTGTTGGGGCGGCCGAGTCACCCTATACACGTCATTGGGACCCGGCACGGGGAAAAATTATACGAGAGTTTATTAACCCGTGAAGAGAAGGCTTCAGCAGAGGATTTGGGGGATTATTTTAGAATTCCACCTGACCTTCGTGATTTAAATTACGAGAAATATATAGAGGAGGGTGAAGAGAAAATCACCGTAAGTGAAGATTACAATTCACACAACACAGAAAGGCTTGACGTTGACGGCATGGAAAAACTGTTGTTAAAATTGGATTTTATCCAGAAAGTACTAAAAAGGGCATCTGTTAGTTAATATGTCATGAAGTTGCTTATTACAGGCATAAATGGATTTATCGGGAAGAATGTGTTTACTTATTTTTCAGAAAATAAGGATATCGATCTGCTCACCTATTCTCATAATCAAACCGATGAGGTGCTGGCAAGTCTTCTGCTTTCCTGCGATTTTATCATTCATCTTGCCGGAGTTAACAGGCCGGAATCAACGGAAGAATTTAAAACCGGGAATGTGGATCTTACCAACAAGTTATGCCGTATACTCTCAGAAAACAAATTAAGTATTCCCGTTATTTTTGCTTCTTCTACTCAAGCCTTGCAGAACAATGTATATGGTGAGAGTAAACAGGCAGCAGAATACGCTCTGTTAGATTATTCTGCCAAGCAATCAGCGCCTATTTTTATTTTTAGATTGCCAAATGTATTTGGGAAATGGGCAAAACCTAATTATAACTCAGCAGTAGCGACATTTTGTCACAATATTGTAAATGACCTGCCAATTCAAATAAATGATGGATCTGCTAGTGTAACATTAACCTATATTGACGATGTGATTCTGCAGTTTGAAGCGATAGTCCAGGGTGATTATTCTGCAATGCCGTTTGTTCCTGTTAAAAACCAGTATAAGATTACGGTTTCTGAGCTCGCAGACAAAATTATTTCATTCAAATCCGAAAGAGCAAACTTAATGATCTCCAAAGTAGGTACTGGTCTTGATAGGGCATTATATGCAACCTACATCAGTTATTTAAAGCCCGATCAATTTTCCTACAAGCTTACTAAACATACAGATAATCGTGGAAGCTTTGTTGAGATGCTGAAAACTACAAATTCTGGACAATTTTCTTTTTTTACGGCATATCCGGGCATTACGAGAGGAGGGCACTTCCACCATACAAAAACAGAGAAATTTTTGGTAGTGCACGGCAAGGCACTCTTTAAGTTTAGGAATGTAATTACCAACGAATATTTTGAGCTAGAGACTAATTCCGAAACACCGGAGGTAGTAGATACAATTCCCGGATGGATACACGATATAACTAATTGCGGTGCCGAAATAATGATTGTGATGCTGTGGGCTAATGAAGTTTTTAATCCTCTCTATCCAGATACTTACAATAGAAGCCTAAAAAATGAATAAATTAAAAGTTGCTGTTGTGGTCGGCACCCGCCCTGAAATAATTCGACTGTCACGGGTAATAGCAAAAATTGACGAATTTTGTGATTTGGTACTAATTCACACAGGTCAAAATTATGATTTTGAGCTGAATGAGATTTTTTTTAGTCAATTGGCTATTCCTACGCCTCATCACTTTTTAAATGCAGCTGCATCAAATGCTGCGCAAACTATAGGTCAAATTATCATTTCGGTTGATGAGGTGCTGCAAAATGTGCAGCCAGATGCTATTGTGATATTAGGGGATACAAATAGTGCTTTATCTGCTATAGCTGCAAAGAGAAGGAAAATACCCATTTTCCATATGGAAGCAGGAAACCGTTGCTTTGATCAGCGTGTTCCGGAAGAGATAAATCGTCGCATTGTTGACCATATATCCGACATAAACCTAACTTATAGCAGTATAGCCAGAGAATATCTACTAAGGGAAGGAATTCCTCCGGATATGATTATTAAAACTGGTAGTCCGATGTTAGAAGTATTAAATTTCTATCAGACTAGTATAAATGAGTCAATGGTACTTGGAGATCTTGGCCTAAAGCCCAATGGTTATTTCGTTATCAGTGCACATCGGGAAGAAAACATTGATTCGGAGATAAATTTTAAAAAGCTTACTAATTTACTTAACGCCCTTGCTGAAAAATATAAATTGCCAATTATTGTTTCTGCACATCCTAGAACAGCCAAGAAATTTTCGAATAATGATGTGAAATTTAATAGCTTGATACAGCTATTAAAGCCTTTGGGCTTTCCCGATTATATAAAGCTCCAGGTAAATTCAAAAGCGGTTTTATCAGATAGTGGCACGATTACAGAAGAGTCATCGATTTTAAATTTTCCAGCTATTAATTTACGTGAGGCTCATGAGAGGCCAGAAGGGATGGAGGAAGCGTTTGTGATGATGACCGGTTTGAATCAAGATATTGTTTTTAGCGCTTTGGATATGCTGGAACAACAGGGACGCGGAGTTACTCGGACATTGCATACTGTAGATGACTATTCCTCGTCTAATGTTTCTGACAAGGTCGTTCGAATTATTCATAGCTACACGCATTACGTTAACCGAAAGGTTTGGAACAAATAAATCTTAGTGATACTTATTCATGAAACTTACATCAAGGCAATTAAATAAAGAATTAGGCAAAAAATCTTACCGACGTTTTCTGCTGAACGATAAATTGACAGATATCTTTAAAGACTTTCAAGTTACCAGGGTTGTCGATCTCGGTGGGTCCAATGTAGAAGGAAAAAAATATTTTAAATATCCCAAACACAAAGCCAAGGAATGGATCACAATTAATATCAGCGAAGAAGCTCTGCCGGATGTAATTGGATCTATCTATGAAACAGGGCTTGAAAACGCCAGCGTAGATGCGGTAGTATGTACAGAAGTGTTTGAACATTTGGCAGATCCTTTTGCTGCAATTGCGGAAATAAAAAGAATCCTAAAACCTGGGGGGATTTTTATAGGATCAACGCCATTTTTATTTAAAGTTCATGGCGACCCAGATGACTATTTCAGATATACAGAGAGCGCCTTGCGAAACGTAATTTTAAAGGATTTTTCAAAAGTAGAATTATTCTCAATGGGCGGGGGATTGGGAACTGTTGGAATGCTAATTACTCAGGTTACCAATGACATGAAATATCGTCTCATTAGATATGCTTTTATTTTCTTATCCCGTATGATGATTTTGACAGATTATAAAATGGGACATGAGCGTAAAGCCGACCTGACAACGGGTTATATTTGGAGATGCGAATTATAAATTGATTTGTCTTGAAAAAAGTCCTGAACCAAATATAAAGACATGAATAAACTGATAGAAGCTGATCTTTACCGCTATTGTAGAAATACCGGGTTTAATGCTTTTATAACTGGATTGAGATCTCCTGGATTTCATTATATGTACTTTTTTAGAAAAGCTGTAGCTTGTAACAGAAAGTCACTTATTGGTTTGTTCTACAGGTTCTTCGTAAGAAGATACATGTTTAAGTATGGTTTTCAGATACCTATATCCACATCGATCGGACCTGGGTTTTACATAGGTCATTTTGGAACAATTGTGATAAATGAAAATGCAAAAATTGGCAAAAATTGCAATGTCGCGCACGGTGTGACAATTGGTCAAGCTAACAGAGGTAAGATGCGGGGCTGTCCGGTGATCGGTGACAAAGTATGGATAGGAACGGGTGCAGTTATTGTTGGTCGAGTCAGCATTAAATCTAATGTCTTGATTGCTCCCAATTCGTTTGTGAATTTTAATGTTCCTGATAATTCAGTTGTATTAGGAAATCCCGGTAAAATCATTTCCAAAGCGAATGCAACCGAAGGTTATATTAATTCTATCCTAAATTAAGGTTTTGCCGCATGATGGTATTTAAGTTTTTATTCTTTTTAATAGGATTGTTGCGGGGCCTTATCGAAGGATGGAAATATCCGAAATCCGATCAGAGTATAATAAGTTTTTTAAATGAGCCTAGCTTTGGACATAAAATTACGGGACTTGATTACCTCGCCAGGCTTTTTCCGAGAGAAAGGATTGTTTTATATGTGCTTGTTAATAGTAAGATAAATAAGTACCTTTTTGATCTGTACAGAGAATATATTTCACCGGTTTTTGTATACCCCATATCGGCTAAGTACAATTATTTCCGGATTTGTGCACCAGCTGAAGCGTTGGGTATAAAAAAAGGGATTCAGATGGCCTTCATATTCAGGTCGGTGGAATTTTTTATTCCTCATCCTGTAACGCTATACAGAGCAATGAATATGGAATACGAAAAAATGTCTGTATATAAGTTTTCGGATAATGAAGTTAAGGTTCCTTACGAAACATTTTATTCTCATGGCTTTTTGCTGGAACACGTCAAACTTAACTCGATCGGGCTGAAAAAAGACGACCTGAGCAGTGTTCATCGTGCTATAAAAAAGGCCATACCTGAGGCGTCGGACAAGGTAATTAGCTTTATTTTCAGAAATGATGGCAATAAGCATCTTACCTTCCATGACAAGATTAGAGATAGTGGACCAGTAAAAAACTATCAGGAGGCTATCAATTTTTTGTCGTCTAAAGGCTATGGAATTTTGTTATTTGGAGAATTGGATTTTTATGAATTTCATAAGATCAAGAACGTTGTGGAAGCATCCAGATTGGATTGTAATCAGGATTTATTAAACATTTTTTCACTAACCTACTCTTATTTTATAGTAACTCAGCATTCTGGTCCAATTCATCTGGCTAATATTGCTTCAGTTCCGGCCGTGATTACAGATTTTCTCCCATTATGGCAAGGTTCATGTGGGAGTAAGGATATTTTCGTGCCTAAAAACTTCTATGTAAGAGATGGAATGCGAAGAATCTCCCTTAGAACCATCTTTTCCAAATATAGTGATCTGTTTTTTGGTGCTTATGATAAGTACCTGGAATTGGAAGTAGGCCCATCATTACCAGAAGATATCACAGCGGCTGTTGTTGAAATGGAGAATCAACTCGATATAAGCAGTAATTATCAGCCAGATCACGAATTGTTGAAAAATTATAGAAGGATGATCCCGGCTAAAAGTCTTCACGCATACAGAAAGAATAGAATTTCAAATCAATTATTAAAGAAAGAGTTTTCATGAAAAGAGCAATTGTTACAGGTGGGCTTGGCTTTATTGGCAGCCATCTCGTTGAGATATTGGTAGAAAGAGGGTACGATGTTATAGTAATAGACAACCTTGCAACAGGCAGGTACGAAAATGTTGAAAATGTAAGATCTCAAATACAAGTAATCGAAAATAGCCTCGATTCTCATGAGGTACTAGACAAAATTTTTCAGAAAGGTGATCTTGTTTTTCATTTGGCGGCGCTTGCCGATATCGTTCCAAGCATAGAAAATCCTGATAAGTATTTTCAAGCGAATGTGGTAGGAACGTATAACGTAGTAAGAGCGGCAGCAAATTGTAAAATTAAAAAACTTGTCTATGCCGCTTCATCTTCTTGTTATGGAATACCTGACCATTACCCTACTTTAGAAACTTCCAGGATAGATCCTAAATATCCCTATGCTTTAACTAAACAACTCGGTGAAAGTATCACCCAGCACTGGTGCGAAGTATATAAGGTACCGGTAATATCAACCCGCTTTTTCAATGTATATGGGCCCCGTGCAAGAACCAAGGGTACCTATGGTGCTGTTTTCGGAGTTTTTATTGGCCAATATGTTAATAATGCCCCTCTTACCATAGTTGGAGATGGTTCACAAACTCGGGACTTCACATTTGTAACCGATTTGTGTGAAGGTTTAGTTTTAGCAGGAGAATCTGACGTAAAAAGTGGTATTTTTAACCTTTCTTCAGGGAAGCCAGTTAGCGTAAAGTATATAGCTGACCTAATAAGTAAAAATCAGGTTCATATTCCGAAGCGACCGGGAGAACCGGATATTACTCATGGAGATAATACCAGTTTTAAGAAAACTTTTAATTGGTCACCAAAGGTAACAATCGAAGAAGGTGTTGGTAAATTGATGGCTGATACTTCATGGGCCAAAGATGCGCCTGTTTGGACACCAGAATCGATTTCCAAAGCAACGGAGGCTTGGTTTAAATATTTATCATAAAATGAATAAAAAAATAATAGGCGATCTGAATGAAATAAAATCCATACATGGTAATTTGATCTTATGTCATGGTGTTTTTGATCTTTTTCACATTGGGCATTTAAACTATATACAGGAAGCAAAAAAACTCAATCTACCACTTGTAGTGAGTTTAACCGGAGATAAATATGTGAATAAGGGTCCGGGTAGACCGAGATTTAAAGAATTTGAGCGTGCAAAAATGATTGCTGCACTGGAGGATGTCGATTATGTATATATAAATCAGGAATCTGATGCAATATCACTGATAAAAAAGCTAAAACCAGTATATTATTGTAAAGGTAAGGACTATGCAGATAGTACCGAGGATATCACTCAAAAGATAGGTCTTGAAGAGCTGGCAGTTATTGAGGTAGGTGGGGAACTTAAAATAATATATACAGACCTTGAAAGCTCTTCAGAACTCATAAACCAAAATATTTCTTCGTTAAATTCAACACAGCTTGAGTTTATATCCAGGGCAAAATCTGTAACTACAGTAAAAGACGTTATCGGTGTGATGGACAAGCTGTCCAAACTTAAAGTATGCTTAATCGGTGAAATAATTCTTGATAAGTACGTTTTCTGTAATCCTGAGAATCTCTCTTCTAAGAGTCCAACAGTATCCTCCAAATATTTGTACGAAGAAACATATTTAGGTGGAGTTTTGGCTGTAGCTCGTAACCTTCACGAGCTCGGAGTAGAGGTAGAAGTGTATACATTAACCGGGCCTGATCTTGATGGAACTGACATTCGAGAGAAATTAAATAAGCTTCAGTTTCCTGTACACCAGTTTGAAACAGCAAGTCCAACCCCAATAAAGACGAGGTATATAAAGCCAGAGAAAAATCAAAGGCTTTTTGAATTATTTAACATTAATACTGAAAAAACTTATCTGGAAGATAAATCAGAGCTAATTCAAGCTTTGAGAAATAAAATGTCTTCGTACGAACTTATACTAGCTGCCGATTTTGGTCATGGTTTGTTTAACGTGGAAATGCTTGAATTTCTGAAAGAATATTCTAATATAACATTTCTAAATGCACAGACCAATAGCGAGAATTATGGTTTTAATTTGATCACTAAGTTTGATAAACTAGCATATTTCAGTATTGATGAGCGGGAAGCGCGATTGGCTCTATCAGATCGTTTCTCGGATATAAATGTTTTAGTTGAAAAGTTTGGCAAAATTTATCCTGATAGTGCATTTTCCATTACTCTTGGATCAAGGGGCTCAGTTTACATGAATAAAGAAAACGAAAAAGTATTTTGTCCTGCTTATTTTGATATGGGTTTGGATGCAACCGGAGCCGGCGATTTATATTTCGCTTTTACCTCGCTTTTAGCCTATTTAAAAACTGATTCAATTACTACTTCATTACTCGGTAATCTATATGCTGGATTAAAAACCAGGATTCAAGGAAATTCAGAAGTTGTCTCAAAAATTTCATTGATAAAAACTGTTACTTCACTATTTAAATAACTCAGGTTTAATCGGATTTTTATATGTCGTTATTTTCAAAATTGTTTGGTAAAATAAAGTTAATTGAAGGTGAGTTTAGTGGTAAACGGGTTTCTATCCTTCGTGAGTTTAAAAAGCCACCATATGGTGGTGGAAACCAATTTATGCTCGCGCTAAAAAAAGGATTTCTGGATTTAGGTACCGAAGTTTATAATAACAAAATAAATTCTGAAATAGACGCCTACATATTTGATTCAAGTTGGTTAGATAAGGACCTCTTAAAAAAACTACGAAAAGTTAAAGGGGCTAAGATTGCTCATAGAATTGACGGTCCAATCCAGTTATATAGGGGAAGCGATAGTACTGCCGATGATGAGATATTTGAGTTAAATAAAGAATTCGCAACAGTAACTATTATCCAGTCTCAGTATACACTTACAAAGTTACTAGAGCTAGGTTATCAGCCAATAAATCCAGTAGTTATCTATAACAGTATAAATCCTGATATTTTCTTCTCGAAACCCACCAGAGAAAAAGGCGATAAAATTCGGGTTGTATCTGCTAGTTGGTCAGACAATCCCAAAAAAGGAGGTAGCGTATACAAGTGGCTAGACGATAATCTTGATTTCAACAAAGTGGAATATAGTTTTGTCGGTAGAATAAATGAATCACTTAAGAATATTAAATTGATTCCTCCTGTTGATTCTAACAAACTGGCAGAAATACTTCGTGGTCAGGATATTTATATCACCGCCAGCGAAAATGATCCCTGCTCCAACTCGCTTATTGAAGGCCTGGCATGTGGTCTGCCAGCAATTTACAGGAATTCAGGTGGGCATCCAGAATTAGTAAAAAAGGCCGGACTACCGTTTAATTGCCAAGAGGAAATACCCGGTCTAATCGAGCAAATAATGGCCGACTATGTAAACTATGTAGGCAATATCAATGTAAATTCTATTACTGATATTGCTCATCAATATTTAACGGCAATGTTTCAGGATGGTGAAACCCGCAAAAATTAATATAATATTATAAAAGATGGAACAGATAAAAACTTATATCGACGATCTGAAAAAGACGCTTGACAGCTTGAATATTGTGGATATTCAGCATGTTGCAGATACTTTTCTCAAAGCAAGGGACAATAACAAGAAAATAATATTTTTCGGTAACGGTGGTAGCGGATCCACTGCTTCCCATTTTGTTTGTGATCTTAATAAAGGATGTTCGTTTGAAAAGAATAAGAAATTTAGGGCTCTATGTCTGAACGACAATATCGCAACGATTCTTGCTTATGGAAACGATGTCAGCTATAATGTTATTTTCGTTGAACAATTAAAAAATTTTATGGATCCTGGTGATGTCGTTGTTGGTATTTCGGGAAGTGGGAACTCTAAAAATATCATCGAGGCCATAACGTACGCAAATAACAATGGTGGAATAACTGTTGGCTTAACAGGATTTAATGGAGGAAAGCTAAAAGAAATTGCTGAGCTGTCAGTAAATGCAAATATAAATGATATGCAGATTTCTGAGGATATTCATGTGATTATTATGCACATCCTTTACAAACTTTTAAGTAATAAATAATCTCGGATATAACTTTGCAATCTTCTAAGGATAATATCCATATTCAATATCGACCAGATGTAGACGGTCTGAGAGCTATTGCTGTTCTGTTGGTTGTTGGGTTCCACGCTTTCCCTGAATTAATCCAAGGTGGCTATATCGGAGTCGATATTTTTTTTGTTATCTCCGGGTTTCTTATTACAACAATCATTTCTAAAAACCTCCGGAATGAAACGTTTACAATAAGAGATTTCTACGCTCGCCGTATCCTTCGAATATTTCCGGCACTTTTACTCATATTGATATTCTGTTGGGTAGCTGGGTGGTTTTTGCTTCTTCCAGATGAATATAGTCGATTAAGTGTTCAAATCTTGGCAGGGACTGCTTTTTTTTCCAATATTCTTTTTTGGATACAAGGGGGCTATTTCGATCTCGCATCAATATCAAAACCACTACTTCACCTCTGGTCTTTGGGAATTGAGGAGCAATTCTATATATTTTATCCGCTATTATTATTCGTAGCCTGGCGCCGATCCTATAATATATTGCGTATTTTGTTTGTTCTTATCCTAATATCTTTATCCTTAAATCTATATTTTGTAATTTGCAATGAGATAATTGTTAAGATAGGCTCAATCGATTTCATTGTTTCTAACACATTTTATTCCCCTTTTACGCGTTTTTGGGAATTAATGGTTGGGGGGGGGGTGTTAGCGTTAAATAATCATCCTAGGATAATTGCTAATAAATTCTCTCAATCAACTTATCATATTTCGTCCTTTTCAAATGCTCAGTCATTATTGGGAGTTACACTAGTTGTTTCCTTTCTCGCTTTCTATCCTTATAATAATAGCGAAAGCCAAGCAGGGGCTTGGATGCTTTTACCGGTCATAGGCGCTTATCTATTAATCTCAGCTGGTCCGGATTCATGGTTTAATAAGCAAGTACTATCATCCAGGTTGTTTGTTTGGTTAGGTAAAATCAGTTACCCATTGTACCTTTGGCACTGACCGCTTCTCTCCTTTATTTTTATAACGGATTCACGTAATGAGTCTTGGCAACTCAAGTTCGCGATTGTCATAATTAGTATCCTGTTGGGTTGGATTACTTTTCAATTCCTTGAAGTTCCTTTACGAAAGATAAAGAGTAGCAAAAAGAAAATTGTGGCTCTTTGCACAGGTATGGCAATTATAGCTATCATCTCCTTAATTACTATTCGAATGAATGGTATACCGAATCGAACTGATGAAATTTACAACACAGGGGTCTTCGTGGAAAAGGCACATATTTCCCCGGATGAAACTGCATCTGCTAATGCAAAGGCATTTAACGGTATACCACATCTGTCTCGTGCAATGAATACAAATGATCCTACAATTGCACTGGTTGGCGATAGTCATGCTCAGCATTTGTTCGCTGGGCTGGATGTTCATTATAAATTAACAACTGAAAATCTTTTTCAATTTGACGCTTGCACTCCTATGAATGTAAATTTGGTGGAAAGTGACAAAATTTTTGACTGCTCACAAAACGCTGAAGAGGTTTTTGGATATATTTCAAAGTCAAAAACGATACATACAGTCATACTTTCCTGGTATGGACAAATGATGTTCAGTGGTGGAAGATACAATCAGAAGACATATAGGTCGGTAAGATTTAAAGACAATCCGATTATAAGGAATAATGAAGAAATTTATATTGAAGGTTTAAAGCGTACAATTGAATATTTGGAACAAGCAGGGAAAAAAGTCATTTTGGTTTTGGACAACCCTGATTTGGGATTCAATCCACTTAATGATCTGAGACCTGTTAGTTTCTTTTATTCGGATTCTGATAAAAAAGGTGTTCTTCCGGTCAGTGATTACAAGAAATATACAAGCCTATACAAATCCAGGATCTATATGATGCTGAGGGAGTTTCCAGGCACCAAAGTGTTTGATCCGAGCCAATTTCTTTGTGATTCTATATATTGTTATGGCATAAAAGATGGGAAACTACTATATTTCGATCCTGATCATTTAACTTATGATGGAAGTGTGTTTTTAGGCAGAAACTTCCCTTATTAAATGTAAATATTATTCGATTAGTTAAATGTCCATATGACTCTTAGAAAATCTTCTTTATCTCTGGGAGTAATTTTGTCTCTTATTATTCTTTTTCCATGGGAGGCTATTACACCAGGGAGATTCGAAGACCTGGCTTCCTATAGGCTAAATCTGGAGATGGATACTCCACCTGATTTGGCACAGTTTGAATCCCCTATAATTTTTTTATTCAGGGAGGTGCTTTTTCAGAAGTGGCTCTTCACCGTTTTCGAATCTAGCCAGGACGTTGAACTTACCTTGTTTATAATCGCTTCTGTAACTATAGTTATTTTCTTTTTCGCATTAAAAAGATTAAAAATTGATTACAGGCTTGCCATATTTTTTCTTAACCCTCTAATAATCGACTTTTTTAATGCCCAACTCAGGAACTCGCTTGCCTTATCCTTATTTCTACTTGGATATGGGGCAAAGCGAAAGCTGTTCAAGTATTTTTTTATCGTTTTAAGTGTTTCGCTGCATTTGGGATTACTGATATTGGTTGTAGTATATTTCCTTGCTGTTTTTCTAAAAAACAGAATAAAGAATCGCACTCTCCAGATTATATCACTGACTATGGCAGCTATACTTTTTGGTTTTGGCGATAAAATATTTTTCTCACTGATTAATGATCGGAGAGCGAATATTTACTCCAGTAGCAACGGGATGTCCGTAATTTATTTTTTATGGGCTTGCTGCCTTTTCGCGTGTATCTTCGTTATTAAGAAAAGAGATCAGAAAAGTACCTTGAATATTGATTTTGCCTTTATCGGATCCCTCCTTATTGTACTTGCATATTTCTCCGGTGCCTATTATGGTCGGTATCTTGCGATGTTCTTTCCATTCATCATTTTGTCCATTGGAACATTTGATTTCAGAAAGCCAGTTATTTGGGTGATGTCGTTTTATTGTTTTTATACTTTTGTCATGAATTTTGTTTTTTGATAATGACACCTTTAATCAGTGTAATCATGTCTGCATATAATGCGGACAAATATCTTTTAGAAAGTGTTGCTAGTATATTAAACCAAGAATACGCTAATTTTGAGTTTATCATTGTAAATGATGGTTCCGTAGATAATACTTCGGTTTTATTAAAACAAATTAAAGAATCAGATAGTCGTGTAAGAATTATAGACCAGGAGAACAAGGGCCTTGCATCTTCTCTGAACACAGCAATTCAGATTTCCAAAGGCGAATATATAGCTAGAATGGACGCTGATGATATTGCTAATAGTACACGTTTATCTACTCAGTTGGAGTTTTTAAATAGGTTTAAAGACATTGACATCCTTGGAAGTTATGTTGAGGCTTTTGGAGATTCTAAGGTTCGTGTATGGACATTTCCGGAAACTAAAGAGGATTGCGACGTAGCCCTTTTGTTTTTAAATCCATTAGCACATCCTGCTGTTATGTTTAGAAGGCGAATCATTGACGATACGGGATTATATGATTTAAGTTTTAATTATGACCAGGACTATGAGCTTTGGGCTAGGGCTTCAGCATCCCATGGCATCTCCAATATCAATAAAGTACTTCTGAAATACAGAATTCACGGGAATCAAATGGGCTCGGTTTTCTCAAAAGGTGAGCGGACCAACTCTCAAAAACGAACACAGTTATTCCTTTTAAATGAGATGGGGTTGACTGTTTCAGATGAGGATATGGAGATTCATTTACTTTTAGCCAATGCTTATAGACTTGAGTTTGAATTCGCAGGGAATTACGATATCCTTAAAAAAGTTTCGTTGTGGATAAAAAAAATAACAGAAACAAACCGAAGAACGAACCGATATAACGACTTGGCATTAAGGAAGCGCTTATATACTCACTACCACGCTCTTTGTTTGTACCTCGCTGACAACGGTTTTGGCGTATATAAAGAATATAAAGTGATTGCAAATTACCTTGGGTTTAATGCGATTAATTTGACTTTAATGATTTCCTGCCTGTTTAGATCTGGAAGAAAAGAGCATCTTGTATTATATAACTTATCCTATAAACTCAAAAATATCATAAGAAATGTGGTTGGTCAGTAACATTAAGATATTCATTAAATATTATCTATTGCGGACCTATATGTCTATAAGAAAAGTTAACGAACTTTATAATCTTCGAAGTATCAGATTTAATTCGTTCTCCAAGCCGGCAAATGTTTTTATTGGATTTCAGAATAACAAAAATAGCGGTGGAGGTCTAAAGTTGCGGGATTTGAAGGAGTTTGATTCTGCCGATAATACTTATAACGCACTTTATCTTTTAAGCAGTTCACTTCCTGCCAGCTTTGAGGAAATGATTCAAAAGGCAAAGAAAGCTAATGCAAAAGTTATCTGGAACCAGAATGGGATTGGTTTCCCAGCATGGGCCGGTCCAAGATTCTCAGAGCTCAACAAATCTTTTAAATACGGTCTTGAACATTCCGATATTGTGCTTTTTCAAAGTGAATTCGCCCTTCAATCAGTCAATGAACTGGTAATGGATACCGGTAATCTTAATAAAGTGGTTCTATATAATTCGATAGATACATCGGTATTTAAGCCGGATTTTAAGGAATGTGGTAAGTCACCAAATATCCTGGTTGCCGGTTCTCATAACGATATCAACCGGGTGGTGATAGCCATTAAAATAGTTGCTTTACTAAGAAAATCTGGTATTGAGTGCCATTTAAAAATTGCCGGCCGTATAAAGGAATCATCCCTGCCAGAAGTAAGGAATTTGATCAGCGAAAACAAATTAACCGACTACGTAACTTTTCTTGGTGCTTATGGAAGATCTGATGCACCTGGTATTTTTTCGGGTTCAGATATTTTGCTACATTTGCAACCCTTTGATTCCTGCCCTACAGTGGTAATCGAAGCCATGGCCTCAGGTTTAGTCGTTGTTGGGCCCGGCAATGGTGCAATACCTGAGCTTTTGGGCAGAGAGTTATCGGTGCAACTAGTTGATAATGCAACTAACTACGATAAATACGACTGGGGCGAGCCAGAACATTATGCAACAAAAATCATTGATTTACTTCCCATGTTAAATGTATTTAAGCAAAAGGCTCGTGCACGTGCTGTTGAACAATTCGATCTGACTAAGTGGATGAAATTTCACCGGGATTTGTTTATTCATGACAAAGTGAATCATTAAATTTTTGATTTTATAAACTATAATTTGAATACTAGTATCACCCGAAATTATATGATAGACACTACTTTGGAAGATTCGGTTGAGGACCGAAAAATATTAGTAACCGGGACTGCTGGATTTATTGGATTCCATCTTGTGTCAGAACTTCTAAATCTGAACTACAAAGTTGTTGGTATTGATTCGATTAATTCATATTACGATACTTCTCTAAAACGTGCTCGTCTGGCTGAGCATGGCATTCGCATAACTCAAGCTGATCTGGACAGCAGAACTGGAAATGAAGGAATTCCAGCTATACTAAGTTCGATCCACCCAAATTATAAGTTTTATCATGGGGGTATCGACGACAGGAATCAGGTAGAACAAATCTTTGCAGCCGAGAATCCGACCATTGTTATTAATCTTGCTGCTCAGCCTGGTGTCAGATATAGCCTGACACACCCTAGGGACCATATTACATCCAATATTGACGGATTTTTGAATATCCTTGAAGAGTGCAGAAACTACAAAATTAAACATTTGCTTTATGCCAGTAGTTCAAGTATATATGGTCTAAATACACAATTACCTTTCAAGACAAGTGATAATGCTGATCATCCGATAAGCCTGTACGGAGCTACTAAAAAAAGCAACGAGCTAATGGCACATTGTTATTCGCATTTATTTGATCTCCCAACTACAGGTTTGAGATTTTTTACAGTTTATGGGCTTTGGGGCCGTCCTGATATGGCTTTATATAGTTTTACAAAGTCAATTATAGATGGGATTCCAATGGACCTATTTAACAACGGTGATATGATCAGGGATTTTACTTACGTTGATGACATTGTACAGTCGATAGTACGATTAATCGATAAAATACCAAATCGCTTATCTGACAAAAATTTACTTAATAGTCCCAACTCAAGTACAGCTCCTTACCGGATTCTCAATATTGGGAATAATAAGCCCATCATTTTAAGTGATTTTTTGAAAGTATTAGAGGAAGCTATCGGTCAGGAAGCCATAATCAATTACAAGGAAACACAGCCAGGAGATGTATACGCTACTCAGGCAGATATTGATGATCTTATTGATTTGATAGATTATGCACCAACTACATCTGTTAAAGAAGGCGTTTCCTCGTTTGTGAACTGGTATAAAGAGTATTATAATAATTAGACCCAGTAATTAACAGGATAGAGCATTATTTTTCCATGAGAATAGCTTTTATAATAACTGCATTAGCGAATCAAGGCTCTATCTCTGTATTTAAAGAGCTCATTAATCAGCTAACTTTACAGGGCATAGCGCTTGATCTTTTTTATTTTGATGAAAAAATTGAGAATAATTTCGATTGCAAAAAATACAGAATTTCCTTTACATCATCTCTTAAAGATTATAACTACGACGTAGTCCATTCTACTGGCATCAGGCCTGACCTTTATGTTTGGCTTAATAAAAAGAAATTTCCCAAAAAAACGAAGTTTATAACTACGATCCATAGTTTTATAAGAAAAGATTTCAACAATGAGTATAACTGGTTAGTATCAGCAATAGCCTCAAACCTATGGTACCGGATAATGTCCGCTCATGATCGAGTAGCGGTTTTGACAAATGATGCAAAATTGTACTATTCAAAGCTTTTAAGTTCGCCTATCCATGTTGTGAACAATGGAAGAACCTGTATTTCGAATAACGATATAGCATCAGAAGACGAGGTGTTACTGAGGGAAATTGCTTTAAAATACAAGATTTTAGGCACACATGCTAAAATCTCTAAGATCAAAGGGCTAAATCTGGTAATCGATGCCTTGGTGAAACTTACAGATTATGCCTTTGTCGTTATTGGACAGGGTAAGGAACTTGATGCATTAAAAGCGCAAGCTTTAAGGCTTGGCGTAAATGACAGGTGCTTTTTTCTTGGTTTCAGAACAAATATTACTCCCTTTTTTCGATTTTATGATATCTATGTGATGCCTTCTCTGAGTGAAGGGCTTCCAATGGCATTGATAGAGGCCGTTGCTAATAAGGTGGTTTGTTTATGCTCAGATATTTCAACCTTCAAAGAGATATTTTCTGAAGATGAGGTTCTGAAGTTTGAACTTGGAGATGTGGATGATTTTATTGAAAAAGTTAGTATGCTTGAAGATAAGAGATTAAAGGAGCAAATGATTGTCCTTGCACACGAAAAATACTTATCGTCCTACACAGCCGAGGTGATGGCTAGTAATTATTTGAAACTTTACAGGGAAATGTGTGCCACAAATGAAAAAGAATTGCCTTATTCTCAAGCAGAATTTATAAGAATGATTCACTTAATTAACAGGAAATACAAGGAAGATACAACAGACAGTATGTTGTTCACGCCAATTGTGGAGAATATTATATCTAAAGTGGGGTCTGAAAATGTATGTATTTGGGCACAAAGTCCGGGTGCTGATGTAGATCTAGGTTCACGACCTGCTTTCAAATTACTTGTTGACGCCGCACGAAAAATAAATAGAGGGGATACTATTTTTGTTACATCCACGCCACCTCACTTTGTATTTATGATCCTTATGATCAGGTGTTTTAGGAACTTCAAAATAATTTTTCAGGTTCAGGATCTTTACCCGGATATATTGAAGATTCTTGATTGGCGGTTTAAGGTATTGTATTATTTAACGATTATACCCTCTTATTTTTTTTACAAGTTGGTAGATGTTTTTCTCACAATCAGTGATGAGATTAAAGATCATCTCATTAAGCAATATAATATCTCTGGAGAAGATATTTTCGTTGAGGAAAATTGGACAGATATTGAATGTGTTAATTTATTTGAAAAGCCCATGGCTAATCGTATTGTTTACATAGGCAATATTGGTCGTGCCCATGATTACAATTATTTTTTAAAATATATAATGACAGAACCTGTGACAACAGAAGTTGTTATTAAAACCGATAATTCCTCCAAAATAAAACTTTCCAATTCAGACAAAATCGATGCCAATGGATTAAAGCAGGGCAATTTACCTCCATTCATTAAGTGGAATCATACTAGATATTCTAAAGATGAGTTATCAGAATTCTTGTCCGGCTTTGATTATTCAATAGTATTTTTGGGGAAGGATTTCGATAAGATTTTATTTCCCTGTAAAATTTATTCCTCTCTGGCGATGTTAATGCCGGTCATTTTTTTCGGTCCAAAAGATTCTTTCGTAAATATCTGGCTTGAAAAGTATAATTTAGGCTTCCATTATAAGTCAGTTAAAGAGAATTATAAAAATCTTGATTTTTACCGCAAAAATATTTATCGGTATAACAAAGAAAACCCTATTGAGAAGAAAATTGAATATATAACGCAGATTATTTTAAAATGAAAAAAGCTTTAGTTATTGGTGGGTGTGGATTTGTTGGCCGCCACTTGGTTAAGAGACTACTAAGTATGGATTATCAGGTGACCGTTGTTGATAATTTCTTCCCTGGAAGCGGTTTCATGCCTATTAAAAATTGGCCATCACACGTTGACGTTTCTACTTATAAATCCACTTTAACGTTTCATGAAACAGATTGTAGGGCTTTTTTTAAAGGCAATGACAAGTATTATGATGATGTTTATCACTTGGCGGCGGTTGTTGGAGGAAGAATGGTGATTGAAAATGACCCCTTAGCAGTGGGGACCGACTTATCAATCGATGCTGACTTCTTCTATTGGCTGAGTAAACTCACTAAAAAGCCTGGTAAGGTACATTATTTTTCAAGCAGTGCTTCCTATCCGGTAGTGCATCAGGGTCCTTCAAATCATAAAATACTTAGTGAGTCGGATATTGACTTTAATAGCGGATATTTGGGGAAGCCCGATTTGACTTATGGATGGAGTAAGTTGACAGGTGAATATTTGGCAAAAATTTATTATGATATCTATAAATCACCAATTATTTGCTACCGGCCTTTTAGTGGGTACGGTGAAGACCAGGATTTAACCTATCCATTTCCGTCGATTGTGAAGAGGTGTATTGAAACGCCTGAAGATCAGGCTATAACAGTCTGGGGTTCCGGCAGACAAAGCCGGGATTTTGTACATATAGAAAATTGTGTTGACTTGATATGTGATTATAGTCATTCTATTACAGACGGTTCTGCGATTAATATTTCTACAGGAATTGCGACCAACTTCAACCAGTTGGCTCAGAAAGTCCTTGATATTCTTGATAAGAAAAATACCATTATAAATTCGTCCGATAAACCTGAAGGAGTTTTCTACAGGGTTGGTTCAACTGAACTTCAACATAAGCTTGGCTTTACAAAGCGAACTAGCCTTGATAATGGACTTAAGCTAGCAATTGATTATTTTAGAGGACTCAAATAATATAATAATGAATTATTCATTAAAAGAACTGGTTCAAAAAGTTCAGGATGTTAACACGATGAGTTTTGAAGCTGTTGCGGATAGTATAGGCTACACCAGAGAGTTACTTTTAAAAAAAATTGGGGATGACGATAACAATGAAACAATTGATTTGTTATTCATGAAACACCCTAATTCACTTCGCGGTATGCGAGATACAAAATAGTAATAGTGGCATCAGATAGCATCCTATCCATAAAGAATATATTGGTAACGGGATCTTCAGGTTTTGTAGGGCTCAACCTCGGCCCCTATTTAAGTTCAACAACAAAATGGATCATTACACCATTTGACCGGAATAATATATCTTTTATTGGCGACCAAAATTTTTATGATGCAGATTATGTCGTACATCTTGCCGGGAAAGCTCATGATTTAAAGAACGTTTCAAACCCGGATGATTATTACCAAGGTAATACAGAGTTAACTAAAAGGCTATATGATGTTTTTTTAAAATCAAATGCGAAAAAATTCATATTTATCAGTTCAGTTAAAGCCAGTGCAGATGTTGTTGAAGGAAAATTAACAGAAAGCGATGTTCCGGCTCCACAAACACATTACGGGAAATCAAAGCTAATGGCAGAGGAGTACATAAAGAGCCAGCCTTTACCGGATGGAAAGTCTTTTTATATTCTTCGTCCCTGCATGATCCACGGTCCTGGCAACAAAGGAAATCTTAATCTACTCTATAAACTAATTTCTAAGGGTATACCTTACCCTCTGGCTGCATTTGAAAATAAGCGCTCATTTTTGAGTGTCGACAATCTTTGTTTTGTGATCCGGGAATTACTTGAGCGCGATGACATTCCTTCCGGAATTTATAATGTTGCCGATGACGAAGCTTTGTCTACCAATAATCTCATTAAGCTTATAGCTGATGCATCTGATAGAAGCCCAAAATTATGGAAAATAAATCCTGGATTGATCAGGTCTCTTGCAAAGCTTGGTGATATATTAAAACTTCCTTTAACAACAGAGCGGCTAAACAAACTAACTGAAAATTATATCGTTGATAATACTAAAATCAGACAGGCCTTGGGTAAGGAATTTCCTGTTCATGCCAGGGCGGGAATTATCAAAACGATAAGTTCATTTCAAAATCCCAATTAAAATAATTTCCCATTCTGAATCTTGTTTAATTCCCCGAATTAATTAACCTTTGCAGCTATGCTGCAACTGTTATATCTTCCGGTATTAGCTTTAATACTCCTGTTTTATTTCAGGCTTGCGGTTCAGTTTAAAATAATTGATAAACCGAATCAGCGAAGTTCACATTCCCGTATAACCATTCGGGGAGGTGGTATTATTTTCCCAATCGCGATCTTACTTCAAGCCCTATTCAGCGGCTTTCAATACCCCCTTTTTACTTCTGGTCTTTTACTTATCAGTATTGTCAGCTTTTATGACGATCTGAGACCTTTATCCAACAAGGTCCGGATTTTAGTACATCTGATTGCTGTTTCTTTGCTCTTCATGCAGACAGGTTTGTGGACTTACCCGGTCTGGATTGTTATTCCAGTTTATATTCTGGTTATTGGTACTATTAATGCATATAATTTCATGGATGGTATCAACGGGATTACTGGTGCATATAGCCTTATTACGATACTAAGCTTATATTTCATTAATGAATCTCATATTTCATTCGCTTTAAGTGAATGGCTGATTGTTGCCGCTCTATCTTTACTTGTATTCAATTTTTTCAATTTCAGGAAGAAGGCTAAATGCTTTGCCGGAGATGTAGGAAGTGTAAGTATGGCTTTTATCATTATTTTCTTTCTCTTATTGTTGATTATTCAAAGCGGAGATCTGAAGTATATCGGTCTGCTTTTAATTTATGGACTGGATACAGTGAGTACCCTGATTTTCAGGTTAATCCGTAGGGAAAATATCTTTGAAGCCCATCGGAGCCATTTTTACCAATATCTGGTCAACGGCAAGGGCTGGCCTCATTTACAGGTTTCTTCCTTGTACATGTTGGTACAGGTGCTCGTTAATGTAGTAATTATTTATTCTGATTGGGATGCATTTACCTTTCTGGTTTTTATTCTGCTTTCCGGACTGGCTTTTGTTGGGATGAGGTTTGTTGTGGAGGGAAGGGGGCGATTAATGGGGAAGGGATTAGCAAATGAGAAAATTAGCAAATGAGCAAATGGGAAGGGTGGTTCAATTAACAATATGAATTCATGCTTGCAGTTCAGCTGATAAGGTGAGGCATTCCAAGCATATTTTGAATGCTATTTTTTCCGCGGAATAATTTATTTTTTATTTCTCGCTAATACGCCAAGACGCGAATGGGTGCCGGCTAGAAAATCACTGGTTTGAGATGATCTATTTTGCGTCCCTGCGTCTCTGCGAGAGTTTTTTGTCGTGTCGGGTCAAGCCCACCATTGATAATGCCTTGTATGGGTACTACGATTCCAGCCACCGAGCTGGGATCTCCTGTTTATTACCACTGTTTGTCATCCTGGCGGAGGCCAGGACCTTCTGTTATACAAAAGAGGAGTATCTCTGTAAGTACCCCTAATTTCAAACAGTTTTATTTAGAGCATAATCATCTTTACGGACCCAGTTACATTTCATTAGATTCAGCCTTGTTTCATTTGGGGTGGAAACAATATTACTGCGCTTTAGTTCGTGAATATTCATTTTACTTCAATATTATTTCTTTTACTACCCTGTAGTCGGTGTTCTCACCCTACCCCTGCCCTGTAGTCGGTGTTCTCACCCTACCCCTGCCCTGTGGTCGGTGTTGTCACCGTACCCCTGTGGTTGCCCTGTGGTTGGTGTTATCACCATACCACCTCCCTGTGGGTGCCCTGTGGTCGGTGATCTCACCATACCACCTCCCTCCACCATATTCCGAATTCTCAATCTTAGCTACCGCTTACTAATTACCCAAAAAAATTATTAGTCACTGGGTATAAGTTTAACCATGAATCACGGAGACATGGAATTCTTCACTGTCACCTGCCTAAATTGGCAGACCTTACTTGATGAAGACAAACACAAACAGATAATCCTTGACAGCCTTGAATTTTTGGTCAAGGAGGAACGGATATGGCTCTATGCATATGTAATTATGCCAAACCATATGCATGTACTTTGGCGCAAGCGTAACGACTGGATTGAAAAAAATGTTCAGCAGAATTTTCTCAAATATACCGCACAACAAATTAAGTTCAACTTGCTTGATAACAATCCAAATGTACTGGCTAAATATACGAGTACACAAGGTGACAGGCAGTTTCATTTCTGGGAGCGAAGGGCCTACAGAGCCAGAATATTAACAAGAGCTGTGGCTGAACACAAAATAGATTATATACATTTCAACCCTGTTAAGGCTGGATATTGTAAACTGCCGGAGGAGTATTTATTCTCTTCAGCCCAGTACTACTTTTTGAACCAAGGCAATCCTCTTCTTACTCATTACATGGAGCATCTTTGAGCCTGAGCTGTGATAGGCTGGTACGGTGTTAGGCTGATACGGTGTTAGGCTGGTACGGTGTTAGACTGGTACGGTGTTGACTGGTACGGTGACAACACCGACCAGAGGGGACACCGACCAGAGGGGACACCGCCCGGAGGGATTTTTTTTTACATTCTAATGATTAATTAAAAATACTATATTTGTTGAGCAACAATTAAAGGATTTGTTTAGCCACATCAATATTGTACCTCGCTGGATCATTTTTTGCCTGGATCTGATTTTTTGTGCAGTTTCCCTGGCTTGTGCCTATTTTCTTAAATTCAATTTCATTTCAGATGAGATCAATATAAATGAACTGAGTCGAAATGTTTTCGTATTTGCCGCTGTAAACAGTCTGGTATTCCTGGCTTTGAAGACTTATGCCGGAATTATTCGATACACCAGTGCTCAGGATACTTTCCGGATCCTCTTCTCGGTGTTCATCAGCAATGGCTTGTTTTTCATCTTTAATTTAATGCTCCTCAGCTTTGATCGGGATCCCTATATTTCTAATGTGATTCTGGTGATCAATGGCCTGGGTGGATTTTTAGTGCTGATCACGTATCGCGTGGTGGTCAAATATTTCTTCATGTATCTGAAGAATTTCAAGGTGGATAAGCGTCGGGTAATTATTTATGGAGCAGGGGAAGCCGGTATTGCCGTCAAAAGGACTCTGGATCATGATCCTAAAATCAATATGGTTCTCACTGCTTTTATCGACGATGATGAGCGTAAGTTGGGCAAATCCATCGATGGGATCAAAATCTATCATACCCGTGATTTCAGCACACTCATAGAACAGCAGAAAATTGACAATCTGATTATTGCCTCTCAAAACATTCCTTACGAAGCCAAGAATATAATCGTAGATATTTGTCTGGAACACGGGATTAAGGTCTTGACCCTCCCTCCGGTCAGATCCTGGATCAGGGGACAGCTATCTACTAAGCAAATCAAAGACATCAAGATTGAGGATCTGCTGGAACGCGAGCCGATTGAGATACATAATGACCTGATTTCTGATCAGATCAAAGGAAAGCGCATTCTGATTACAGGCGCTGCCGGATCCATCGGTTCAGAGATTGTCAGGCAGCTGATCAACTTCAATCCGCAATTAATCATTCTAAACGATCAGAGCGAAACTCAGCTTAATGACCTTTGTCTGGAATTTCAGGATGGGCATTTTAAAAATAATTTTCATTGCTTTATTGGTGATGTGAGAGATTATCAGCGTATGGAATTGCTTTTCCAAACCTTTAAACCTCATTATGTTTACCATGCTGCAGCCTATAAACATGTGCCGCTGATGGAACATCATCCCGCAGAAGCGGTTCGAACCAATGTGATGGGCACCAAAATCCTGGCCGACTTTTCTGTCAAGTATGGCGTGCAGAAATTTGTGATGATCTCAACGGATAAGGCGGTTAACCCGACCAATGTGATGGGTGCTTCCAAACGTATAGCCGAAATTTATGTACAGTCGCTCTTCAATTCATTTAAATATCAGGAACCTGGCCTGTACACCAACGGACTCAGTCACCTGAATAAAGATCGTACAGGCGTGAATACCAAATTCATTACCACACGATTCGGCAATGTATTGGGCTCCAATGGTTCGGTCATTCCTCGCTTTAAAGCACAGATTCAGAAAGGGGGACCGATCACCGTCACTCACCCCGAAATTACCCGCTATTTTATGACCATACCTGAGGCCTGCCGTTTGGTATTGGAGGCCGGTTCTATGGGTGAGGGTGGGGAAATCTTCATTTTTGATATGGGTAAGTCGGTAAAGATTATGGAACTGGCTAAAAAGATGATTCGTTTATCCGGCCTCATACCTAATCAGGATATTTCCATTGAATTTTCGGGACTAAGACCCGGTGAGAAGCTCTACGAGGAACTACTAAACGACCAGGAAAATACGATGCCTACCCATCATGAGAAGATTATGGTGGCTCAGGTTAGAGAATACCATTTTCATACCATCAATGATCATATTCGAGAACTGATTCAACTGAGTTGTGAATACAAAGACCGTCAGGTAGTGATGAAAATGAAGGAGATTGTGCCGGAGTTCAAGAGCAACAATTCAATCTATGAGGTCTTGGATAATCTCGTGGAAACTCCCTTAAAGGCGATTTCTAAAATTTAATTCAAGCCTCGTTTAACTTACTATTCTTGTTCAAAATAATAAACATTATCCTAATGCCTGATCATAGGTTCTTGATGTTAGGATGGATGCTCTTGGCTGTTGTTTGCTCCGGACCTGTTTTTGCTCAATCGATTCCCCTTGGCTTCCAGCCTTATGAAGACTATTACCGTAGAAAACAATTAAATGGAGAGTTGGATTCCACACTTTCCTTTACCGTTCGTCCGATTTCACCTGCTTGGGTACAGAGCAGGCGGGAAGTGGCATCCGACAGCCTGCTGAATCCGGGAAGAACTATCCTGACAACAGCTTCCGGTAAAAGCAAAATTGTTCTTCTCCCTGCCTTCTGGCAGCAAGGGTATTATGGGAATCCGACAATAAATCGTAATGACGGACTGATGATTTCGGCGAAAGGATATCAAAGTTTTCTGACTGCGGGTTTTTTTGCGAAGGCCGGACCTTTGAGTATTCAGTTTAAACCGGAATATGTTTTTGCCGGGAATGCGAAGTTCAGGGAGTACCGTTCTCATATGGGTTCTGCCGATCTTCCGGTTCGATTTGGTGAGAAACCTTACTCGGCATTATCCTGGGGTCAAAGTAGTGTGCGTCTGACTTTCAATCCGGTTTCATTGGGGATCTCTAATGAAAATCTTTGGTGGGGCCCGGGTATGCAAAATTCTATTCTGATGTCAAATACTGCTCCCGGCTTTAAACATCTGACCCTCAATACGAGTCGGCCGCTGCGTACCCCGATAGGCTCGATTGAAACGCAGATTATTGCGGCAAGATTGGAAGGTTCGGGCTTTACACCGGGCTTAGCTGAAGACTGGAGGTATTTATCCGGGATGGTGTTTAGCTATCAGCCGCGCTGGCTTCCGGGCTTGTTTCTCGGATTAACCAGAAGTTTTCAGACGTATCATGAGGATATGGATGATGGTTTTGACGATTATTTGCCACTGTT
This sequence comes from Bacteroidota bacterium, assembly GCA_016868395.1. GTDB lineage: Bacteria > Bacteroidota > Bacteroidia > Sphingobacteriales > Sphingobacteriaceae > Daejeonella. The sequence goes on from VGGW01000005.1 coordinate 35,305, forward strand.
TCAGGCCTTTCAAAAGGTCAAGACGAATGAGGATGCCAAATTAAGA
>VGGW01000006.1 GCA_016868395.1 Bacteroidota bacterium
TAGGCCAATAAATATAACAAGGCACCGGCAATTCCACCAGCTAGATAGGTAAAAATAAACTGGCGTTTATTTAGAAAATCTAAAAAAATGATTCCCATCCAGTATAGCCAAAGAAGGTTGAAAAGAATATGGAAGAACTCGCGCTGAACGAACATATAACTTATGATGGTCCAGGGTTTGTAAGCAAGGGTTTCCAAATTTGCCGGCATGGCTAACTGCCGGTTGAGCCAGTCGGCGACAGTTGTGCCGGAACCGAATAAAAAACCGATAACTGCGAACAGGCCTAAACCAACAAATACCAGAATATTTAGGCCAATGAATAAAAAAAGTGGATTTCCTGAGCGGAATGCCTTGAAAAATAATTCATTCAATAAATTCTTATTCATAAAAATTAGTGTGGCGTTTAAGATGCCACATTTTTACTAAAATAAAACCAAAAAGGGCTCCTCCCAAATGTGCAAAGTGTGCAACTGAATCGCCCGAGAGTTGTTCAACCCCCAGAAATAGTTCCAATAAGACATAAATTGGAATAATATATTTTGCTTTTACAGGCACAGGAATGAACATAATGAATAGTTCTGCGTTTGGGAAAAGCATTCCAAATGCGATTAATAATCCAAAAATTGCACCTGAAGCTCCAACCATTGGTGTAAGGTAAATACCTAAAAGTGTAGAAGCCTCATCTTTTGAAATCAGGTCGGGATTAAAAGAAATCGTTCTATTCAATGAATCTACCATAAAGGTACCATTGTTTACTGCGCTGCCCGAAATGCTGTAAACTTCAAAACTTTGAACAAGTAACTGTAGTGCCAGTGCACCCAAACCGGTAATCAGGTAAAAATTGAGAAATCGTTTTGAACCCATAATATATTCAAGAGAAGACCCAAAAGTATACAGGGCGAACATATTGAACAGTATGTGGAATAAGGAGGAATAATCATGCATAAACATGTAAGTAATCACCTGCCAAATTCTGAAATTAGGACTATCAAAATAATGGACTCCTAATACCTGAGTCATCATCGGGCCACCGAACATCAAGGTAGCAACATAAAAAATGATGTTGATTATTAAAAGGTTCTTGACAACCGGAGGGATATGTGCAAACGGGGACATTCTATCATTCATAGCCTAATATGCTGGAATTATTTTTCAAATCTTAATAAAAGTTCTTCAAGAGTAAAAGTACTGATTACCGGTTTCCCGCTGAGTGAGGTATTAGGCATTTCACAGGCGAATAATTCGTCTATAAGAAGATTCATCTCATCAACAGAAAGACTCAGTCCGGCCTTGATTGAGGTATTCCTCGCGAGCGCACGGGCCAGACTATCCCTTTTGTTTATTTTTAACGTGCTTTGGTTATTTTTGAAGCCTTCAATCAATCGTTCTAGGATTTCAAGCTCACTGATGCTTGTTCCGATGTCAGCAGGAATTCCATCAATAATGAATGTGTTTTTCCCGAATGTTCGAATTTGGAAACCCAGTGCATGAATATCAGGTAACAGTTCTTTTACCAGCTCAAAATCATTAGTTTTTAGCCTAACGGTTTGGGGGAAAAGACTTTGTTGACAGGCGCCCTGTCGGTTTTCTAAGTGAAGTAAAAATCGCTCGTATAAAATTCTCTCGTGGGCAGCCTGCTGATCAATAAGCATAAAACCAGACTTGATTTGAGAAATGATAAATCGGTTGTGTAGCTGAAAAATCTGTTTTCCAATTACTTGTAGCACTTGTTTGTCAATTTCAACTTCCCGATTCACACTGAGCTCCATTCCGCTCTGTCTGGATTTCTCAGGTTCAACTATTTCGTACAAAGAGCCCCAATTCTTACTGACACTTTTTCTTTCTTCCCCGGCATTTCGAAGAAATGGTATTTCCCGTTCAGCTCTTCCCTGACTAAAAGGGTTGAAATCTGGATTAAATGAAATGGAAGGAACAATAATATCTTCATGAGGCTTTGATGTGATCATTTGGCTGAAACCTGTTTCTTGATTAAAATCAAGAGTCGGACTGATATTGTATTTGCCCAGAGAACGTTTTACGGCAGAACGGATAATAGCATATATGGCCTTCTCATCTTGGTATTTAATCTCGGTTTTGGTCGGATGAACATTGATGTCAATTTTTGAAGGGTCGATATCAATAAACAAAACGTAAAGCGGGAAGCTATCTGTACTTAAAACCTCTTCATAGGCATTCATTACTGCATGATGGAGGTAAGGATCTTTAATAAAGCGATTATTAACAAAAAAGAATTGTTCTCCTCTGGTTTTTTTTGCGTATTCAGGTTTACCAATGTATCCTTTCAGCACAATGATGGAAGTATCTTCTTCAACAGGCACTAATTTTTGATTGTAGGCATTCCCGAAAAGATGGATAATTCGTTGCTTTAAGCTCCCTTTTGGTAAATGAAAAATCTCATTACCATCATGATGAAGAGTAAAGAATACTTCCGGATTTGCCAGTGCAACTCGTTGAAATTCATCATTGATATGGCGCATTTCCACGGGATTACCTTTTAAAAAGTTGCGCCTGGCAGGGGTATTATAAAATAAATTTTTAACACTGATACTGGTTCCGGAAGGGCATGAATCAGGCTCCTGACTGATAACCTCTGAGCCTTCTATGCGAATGCAAGTGCCGAGTTCATCTTCATGACGTTGAGTTTTTAATTCAACCTGAGCAATCGCAGCAATGGAGGCCATCGCCTCCCCTCGGAAGCCCATAGTTCGAATTGCAAAAAGATCTTCGGCCTTCCTGATTTTGGAAGTGGCGTGCCGCTCAAAACACATTCGAGCATCGGTAATGCTCATCCCACATCCATTGTCTATTACTTGTATAAGTGATTTTCCGGCATCTCTAACCAAAATCTGAATCTTATCTGCACCTGAATCAATTGAGTTTTCAATCAGTTCTTTCAATGCAGAAGCCGGTCTCTGAACTACTTCTCCCGCTGCAATTTGGTTGGCAACAGAATCAGGTAAAAGCTGTATTATATCAGACAAAGTTGTATAGTTTATGGTAATAATGAGAATTATATGGCAAATTCTCAACTAAATTAATCGAAAACACCCTCCTTAAAATATGAGAAAGCTTTCAGGCTTCGAATATTTCAAATTTTCCTATCTCCAAAGATAAGTTGTTTTGGGCTTAGAGAAAGCATTTTAAACACAAAGGGAGATTATCATGATCTTATATCCTGAATTTATCAATCCAATAATATTATTCAAGTTAATATCAGCGGTCTGCTTATTAGCAAAAAGACCAAATTATAATTTTTGCCTTGTTTGAAATCGGTTTTACCCACTGCATACGGCTAAAGTTGGTTTTAGAATCACCGGTTTTCTTGTTTTCGTAAACGGAGTACAGGGCATCACTTCATTGAATTCATTGTTTTTATTTTTCAATTCCTGTTCTGATTTTAAATAAATGACAAAAATTTCTGGATTTTGTCCATTTAAAGATTTTGACTTAAACCGAGTTCGACATGAGGGGCTAAAAATATCCTTTTAATGGATTTCATGACGCTCCGAACTAGTGTGACTTGATTTTTGAAAGTAATATCCGGGTGCTTTCGTTTCGAGCAGTCCTTTACTACGGAATATTTCCGGAAAGAAATTATACCTTATTTTAGATCATCCATAGCCGGAAGATACCTGCTAAACCAAGCAGGTTCTCGATATTTTGAGAATGAAGTTTCGAGAGGAGATTCGGGTTCAGATTGGAAATAGCGTAGGTTCTCGCTTCGCAATAATGACCACTCATCAGGTCTGGAAAATAGATTGGGGCTCAGATAGAAAACCAAAGAGGTTCTAGCCTGAGCGAGATTCGATTGTTATCGGATGACAAGGCATAAGGTGGGGTAAGGAGATTCCCTTTGGTCTTACAAAGAATCATTTAGCACTTATTGTTATTGTTAAAATGAGGGGGTCGCGGCCGCCTATCTATTGGCCAGTCATGGCATCTTGGCTGACGGTCCATTCCGATGGGAAACAGCACCGGGTTAAGCAAACCCGGGTTGCAGCCCTATCTTTTTTGCCATCCTGATTCTCATGACAAGGATTCAATTTTCAGCAAAAAAATAGTACAGAACACGGGGCCGGAATAAGCGAGGAGCAACAAACCCTGCTTTCCAAATACTGAGCAAAATAAGCAGGCTAGGGCAAGATCTATTATCGATCTCAGGTTAACTTAAAATATGCAAAATATCAATGGCTCATCCTATTGATAAAATTTTGCTTGGAGACCTTTCGAGGTTTTTTAATTCAGTTTTCCAAGGTTATTGATTTAGCATCCTTTATCTTTACCGATTGAAAGAATCTCTCAACTAAATTCTGTATGATTAGAAACTTCTTTTTTCTGGCCATTTGTATTCTATTTATTTCCTGTAACTCTCAGGAACAAGCCGATTTGATTGTTCATAATGCGGTGGTCTACACGGTGGATGAGCAATTTTCAGTTGCTGAGGCATTCTCCATCCGGGATGGGAAAATTCTGGAGACCGGAAGTTTGAAAGCTATTTTGAAGAAGTGTAAAGGGGAATTACTCGATGCCGGTGGCCGGCCCGTATTTCCAGGTTTTATTGACGGGCACTCGCATTTTTATGGCTACGGGCAAGGTCTGCAGCAGGTGGATCTTGTGGGTACCAAAAGTTGGGATGAAATTCTTGAGAGGGTATCAAAATTTGCAAAAGAGAATCCCGATGGTTGGATCATTGGCAGGGGTTGGGATCAGAACGATTGGGCAAAGCGCGAATTTCCTGATAATTCAATGTTGAATAAGTTGTTTTCTGATCGCCCGCTTATACTTACCCGGATTGATGGCCATGCGGCAATCGCAAACAAAGCTGCGCTTGATCTCGCCGGACTTAAACCCGGGCAAAAAGTTAGTGGTGGTGAGGTAGAAACGATTAATGGAAAGCTTTCAGGTATTTTAATCGATAATGCACAGGGAGCGGTTTATTCTAGAATTCCGGATCAAACTCCAGCTCAGATCGCTGAATCACTGATGGATGCTCAAAAGAATTGTTTCGCCGTCGGATTAACTTCGGTCACCGATTGCGGTATCAGCCATAAGCTCATACCAGTCATAACTGAACTTCATAAAAAAGATCAATTAAAAATGCGTATTTACGCTATGCTGAGTGATAATGAAGAGAATTTTGATTTTCTTTTTAAACGGGGTGCGCTAAAAACTGAACGATTGAATGTTCGGTCTTTCAAGGTTTACATGGATGGGGCTCTGGGTTCTAGAGGAGCATGCCTGTTGAAGCCTTATAGCGACAAGCCGGGCTACTCAGGATTTCTGCTCAGGGAAAAATCGTATTTTGCTGAGGTAGCTCAAAAAATTGCCAAGGCAGGTTTCCAGATGAATACCCATGCTATTGGTGATTCGGCAAATCGTGAGATTCTGAACGTTTATGCTAGTGTCTTAAAAGGTAAAAATGATTTACGGTGGAGGATTGAACATGCCCAGGTCGTAGACCAGGGCGATTTTAAATTATTTGCTGAAAACAACATCATTCCCTCGGTTCAAAGTACACATGCTACCTCAGACATGTATTGGGCAGGCGATCGTCTGGGTTCTGAAAGGATTAAGGGGGCTTATGCATTTAAGCAGTTATTGAATCAGAATGGTTGGCTTATTTTAGGTACTGACTTTCCTGTTGAAAATATAAATCCAATCTATACTTTTTATGCCGCTGTAGTCAGAAAAGATATGAAGGGCTATCCGGTAAACGGTTACCAGATGGAGAATGCGATAAGCAGGGAAGAGGCTTTACGGGGGATGACAATATGGGCGGCTAGGGGCCAATTTGAAGATAAGGAAAAAGGTAGTCTTGAAGCAGGCAAGTTCGCAGATTTTGTTATCCTCGATCAAGATATTATGGCCGTTGATGCTAAAGATTTATATAAGGTTCAAGTCTTAAAGACCTATTTAAATGGTCATAATGTTTATGCTAAATAGATTCTTGAGGGTCATCACCCTGCAAATTACGATTTGTTTTTTCAGCGCTTTTATCCGGCTGGCTCAAGCTCAAATGCTCGAAAAAAGCAGTAATACCCCTCTTTTAATGCAATGGAAAGAAGTTGAAAGTTCAACGGTATTATTAAATAATGATAATGAGCTTGTTCCATTGAAGGATTTGAAGACCTTATCCATTGCCAGTGTCAATATTGGTTCGGCTTATGCTTCTCAATTTGATAGTATTTTAAATAAGTATACCAAGGTTCAATGCTTTACTGCAGCATCTTACAATGATGATATGCTTAGTTTCAATGATCTGAACGATGATCTGAAGTTTTTTAATACCATTGTCGTTCAGCTTACCGATCAAGCTTTAAATGACCCTCGGACTATTCCTTTCTTAATTGATATTCAGTTAAATAAGAATTTAATTGTTAGTTTAACAGGTGATTTGGCAAGTCTTAGATTGTTGGATCCCCTAAATTCCTCCATTATCTTCTCTGCGAAGAAAACGGCAATATCAGCAAATTTTACTGCACAATTAATTTTCGGAGGAGTTGCTGCTAATGCCCGTCTAACGGAGGGAGTTTCTTCCAAATATTTTTTAGGTTCCGGTTTTTCAACCCATACTATACGCTTAAAATATACATTTCCGGAAGCCATAGGAATCAAAAGTGCCTCGCTAAACCGGATTGACGAAATCGTTGAGGAAGCTATTCGTCAGAGAGCTACCCCTAGTGCTGTAGTTTTGGTTGTGCACGATGGGAATGTAATTTTTAATAAGGCCTATGGTACGCGAACTTATATTGATCGTACTCCAACCCGAATTTCTGATATTTATGATTTAGCTTCCGTAACCAAAATTTCAGCTACTACCATGGCAGTCATGCGCTTATATGAAGAGCGGAAAATCAAGCTTGACACCAATCTGGGTGCTTATATTCCAAGAGCCCGCAACACCAATAAGAAGGATATTCCGGTGCGGGAGGTGATGTTACATCAAGCGGGATTCATTCCATATATTCCTTTCTACAGAAATTTATCAGCAACCGATTACAGCCCTGATTCTTCCTCGATTTTTCCGGTCAAGGTAGCGGATAATTTTTACCTCCGTAAAGATTATTTCAAGCAAATTATGTGGCCTCTTATGTTGAATTCAACACTTTCGAACCAGGGTAAGTATGTTTACAGTGATCTGAGCATGTATTTCATGAAAGATATTGTTGAACGTCAATCCGGATTGCCCATTGAAAGTTATGTCATGGATCAATTCTATAAGCCGCTCGGCATGATTAGGGCAGGTTTCAATCCGCGTATTCGATTTCCAAAAGAAGAAATTATACCAACAGAGGATGATAAGGAATTCAGAAAGACTTTGCTGGAAGGTTATGTTCATGACCAAGGTGCTGCTATGGTTGGGGGAGTTTCGGGGCATGCCGGACTTTTTTCAAGTGCGAATGATTTGGCAATCCTGTATCAGATGATATTGAACGGGGGGACATATGGTGGAGCGAGATATTTCAAATCTGAAACCGTGAATTTGTTCACCGCAAAACAATCGGCTGTTAGTCGCCGCGGCTTAGGTTTCGATCGTTATGATGAAGAAAGTACCAGAGGCTATCCGTCTAAGTTGGCCTCACCCTCAACATTTGGCCATACCGGTTATACGGGAACTTGTGTTTGGGTAGATCCTAAGTATAAACTGGTTTATATTTTTTTATCCAATAGGGTTAACCCCGGAGTGACCTCCAAACTCATTGATTTAAATATTAGAGGGCGTATTCAGGATGTGATTTATGAAGCAATACAAAAGTAATGAGAAAGTTCATTTAGATGGCTTTTGATTTGTTACATTGAACTAACAATTATCTCCATTTAAAGAATTTACTTTGTAAGTGGCAACAAAAACTATAAATTTCTCAGAAAAATATTATTATCCCAAAAAGAAAAATTAGTTTCAAGAAACCCTCGATAGGTAGTCATGGTGAATATTGTCCTCAATCATCATCTTGAAGTGGAGCATGACCGACGCCGTAATTTTATGTAGTAAATTTAATATAAATGAAACAATCAAGTTGTTGCCTATAACCCTTAAGGGGATGTTAACTAAATCTTGAACCTTCAATTGGCCTTGCCGCCTGAATGGTATTAACCTCATAAAAAATAAAAAAATAGATGAAAATTGGAATTGTTTGTTATCCTACTTTCGGAGGCAGCGGGGTGGTAGCCACCGAATTGGGAAAAGGACTAGCTGATAATGGGCACCAGGTTCATTTTATCACCTACAGGCAACCTGCTCGCCTGGATTTTTTCTCTGAAAACCTGTTCTATCATGAAGTTTCTGTTTCAAACTATCCATTGTTTGATTATCCGCCCTATGAATTAGCCTTGGCCAGTAAACTTGTTGATGTGGTAAGATTTGAGAGACTTGACATATTGCATGTGCACTATGCCATTCCTAATGCCTCGGCAGCCTTTATGGCGAAGCAGATTCTGGCAAGTTTTGGTATTCATATACCTGTGGTCACAACCTTGCATGGGACGGATATTACCTTGGTAGGTAAAGATCCAACGTATAAGCCGGTTGTAACCTTCTCCATTAACCAGTCGGATGGTGTCACTGCCGTTTCAGAAGATTTAAAAGAGGATACTTACAAACATTTTGATGTAGTTAAGGAGATTAAGGTTATTCCAAATTTTATTGATTTGCAGCGTTTTAGTTTAAAGACTAAAGATCATTTCAAGTTAGCAATAGCCCCGAATAACGAACGTATTGTAGTACATACATCCAACTTTCGTAAATTAAAAAGGACTCAGGATGTTGTACACATTTTTGAAAAAATTCAAAAGGAAATTCCTTCAAAATTATTAATGGTTGGTGATGGACCTGAAAGAGTTTATTGTGAGCAATTGTGCCGGGATCTGGAGATTTGTGAAAATGTGAGATTCCTTGGCAAGCAGGATGCAGTTGAGGAAATATTATCGATCTCTGATCTCTTCATTATGCCTTCTGAATCAGAGAGTTTTGGCTTGGCAGCTTTGGAGGCCATGGCCTGTAAAGTGCCTGTGATAACTTCAAATGCTGGGGGTTTACCTGAACTCAATATTGATGGAGTAACTGGATTCATGGATAATGTAGGCGACATAGAGGCAATGGCCAAGCACTCTATCTTTATTTTAAATGATGATAATCGATTGGCTAGCTTCAAGGAAGGAGCATTGAAGCGTGCCAAGCAATTTGATTTGAGTCTCATACTTCCGATTTATGAGCAGTATTATTTGGATGTATTGAATCAGGCTGTTTCTAAATAATTCAGAATCGCATCAGCAAGAAGGCCGGTCATTTCGATGAGCATCTTGATTGGGGAATGGATAACCGTTTTATAGGCGAAGAGAAATCTCATTTTCAAGCTTAAACTCGCAAAAGAGATTGCCCCTAAACTTGGTCAGATTGGTAAGAAGATGGTTCCGCCTGGTTCAAAATAGCGGAATTTATCTCTGAAAACGATTTTTTCCTGTATTTATTAGGGTGCAGCAGATACTAAAATTAAACTTAGCGTCTAGATCGTAAGGATAATGCCTTTTCGAGAATGGAGTGTGGAAGCATCAGATTTATTGACTCGCAGATTCTTATCACGAGCCTTGCCTGTGCTCTATAATCCAATCTGCCTTAAGATAAAAAGGCTTTCCTGATAATTCAGGAAAGCCTTTTTAAATAAAAAAACTTAATTACTGCTTTGGAGCAGCAGCAACCGGTGCTGTACCAGGAATAATATTTACAATATCCAATTCAAATACAAGTGGTGAATATGGGGGAATACCTTGATTACCTTGTTCACCATAGGCCAATTTTGATGGAAGAATGATTGTTGCTTTAGCGCCCTTGTTCAGAAGCATCAAACCTTCTTCAAAGCCTGGAATTGAACCGCCTAATCCAACCGGAAGTTTTAATGGCTCGTATGGCCGCTGTGGGTTGAAAGTTCCGTTTTTCTTGGCTACATCAGGAAGACTACTGTCAAATACTTTACCACTCAAAAACATGCCTGTATAATTGACTACTACCGTATCACCCGGATTAGCTTTTGCACCCGCACCCTCCTTTGAAATGACATAATTCAAACCTGAGGCTGTCACTTTTGGTTTCATATTTTTTGCAGAGACATATGCCTTAACCTTGGCAACTTCCCCTGTTTTTGCCTGCTCCATTTCGGCCTTAAGAAACTCATCTATCTTTCCGCGGAAAAGACTATCGTTCATTGTGCCTTTTGGGATTACCTTGTCAATTTTAATGGTGTAAACCAGATACTTTTTGGTGGTATCCGAAGGTTGGGGGCGACCCATCTTCTGTACCATGGAGTCAATGTTTATTTTAAAAGTTGCACTGTCGCCTTCACTTAAAAGACCCAAAGCTGCAAAAAGATCACCTTTGAATACAGATTTTTCTTTGATTAGAAGCGATGGACGATCATAGTCATAAGAACTATAAAGAACCGAATCACCTTCGGTTTTTTCTATTGCCTTGAAAGCTACGAAATCACCTTCCTTAATTGTTTGGCCAGATTTATCGGTGTGGATCTTATATAACATATCCCCTTCACCTTTGTTAAATTTGTTACAAGCCGTTAATCCCGTAACTGCCAGCCCTAATACGATTGTTAATTTTTTCATTTGTTTTATTTGTTGTGAAATATACATTGTTTTTTGATTGAATCCATCAAGAGCTGTAATATTTTCTATTTTTTTTAAGACACCTGACAGACTTTTTATGTTTATTGTTTTTATAGTTTAATAGTCAATTCAATTTTAGATTATTCGATGAGTTGTGTTTTGTATTCAGGCAATATCAGATCAAATTTTTCTCGGACCGATTCAATACTCTGATCTGAAAATCCTCCGGCAGCATTTTTATGACCACCACCGTTGAAATATTTCTTACAAATTTCATTTGCAGGAAAATTGCCGGTTGAACGCACAGATAGTTTTACAACATCTGTTCTTTCGATAATTAAGATTGCAAGACGGATCCCGGTAATTGAAAGAGCGTAATTAACGATACCCTCGGTATCACCTGTTGAAATTTCATATTCTTCAAGCTCTTGTTTGGTGATGACAATGATTGCAGATTTATAATCGTTTAAAACTTCCAGTTTATTGAGAAGGCAATGCCCAAGAAATCGTAGCCTGTTTTCTGAAAAGTCATCATAAACCAACTGATGGATCAAAGTGTTATCAGCACCAAGATCAATCAGATCAGCCACAATCCGGTGTACATTCGAAGTGGTAGATCTAAAGCGAAAAGAACCGGTATCCGTCATTATTCCGGTGTAAAGACAACTTGCAATTTCTTCGTTTATGAACTGCCTTTCACCCATTTCGTTGACAATAAACTCGTAAATCAGCTGGGCAGTAGCACAAGCACTGGTAGTCCAAAGGCGATAATCCTCAAATCCTTCAGGTTCTAAATGATGATCGATCAACACTTTCTTAGCCTTAGATTCACGAACATAATTGCCCATTTCATCAATTCTAACCAATGAATTGAAGTCAAGGCAAAAAATTAAATCTGCCGTGGCCACCAAATGCTGAGATTCATCAGTTTTTTCTGTATAAACCATGACCTTGTCATTATTTGGTAACCATTGTAAAAAGCTTGGATAGTCTGTTGGAGTAATTACATTTACCCGGTGCCCTTTCAAGATTAGATAATTGTATAAGCCTAAAGAAGATCCCATGGCATCACCGTCCGGTTTCGGATGGGTAGTGATCACAATCTGCTTTGGTTCAGCTAAAAACTCTTTTAGAGAGGTTAATTCCAACATGTACAGTTAAAAGAAAGGCAAAGTTATTAAAATAACCTGAGTTCGATATAAACAATCTAATTAATGTGAGATTGATAAAAGATATTGCCGGGTCTTGATTATTTTTCTCAGATAATGGAAAGCAGGGTCTGTTGCTCCCGACCCCGTGTTCTGCCCTATTTTTTGCAGGAAATGGAATCCTTATCCTAAGATTCAGTAAGGCAAAAAAAGATAGGGCTGCCACCCGGTTTTGCTTAGCAGGATCTGTGCTTCTATTACCGGACTGCCCGTACCGATGAAACACAACAGCGGGTAAACTAAACCTTGCCGAAGGAGGTATCTTCCGGCGATGGAGCATTTGAGATAAGGTACCATTTTTTACCGGAAATACTCCGTAGGAAAGGACTGCACGAAGCGATAGCACGCAGGGATTGCTTTCCAAAATCAAATCAATGGTCTCCGGAGCAATAGGAGATCCATCAAAAGGATAATTTCTAATATCGAACTGAGGTTAAAATAAGTGATTCACTTTGCTCAATTTTTAAAATCCTTTATCCTTTGATTAATTAGCTGTACTTTTGAAGCAATTTTGATAACTTAAAATGGCAACGAACAGAACTTTTACAATGATTAAACCCGATGCTGTAGCCAATGATCACACCGGAGCAATTTTAGATGATATTATTAAGGGAGGATTTAAAGTAATCGCTTTAAAATATACCCGATTAAGCAAAGCTACTGCAGGACAATTTTATGCGATACATAGTGAACGACCTTTTTACAATGATTTGGTTGATTTCATGTCATCCGGACCAATTGTGGCTGCCATATTGGAAAAGGATAATGCTGTTGAAGATTTTCGCAGGCTGATTGGTGCGACCGATCCGAGCAAAGCCGAAGCAGGAACCATCCGCAATAAATATGCAAAATCTATTGATGCAAATGCAATTCATGGATCAGATTCAGATCAAAATGCAGAAATAGAAGGACGTTTCTTCTTTAATTCATTCGAAAGATTCTAAGCAACAGGATAGTGTCGCCCTTTTTTATTCTGATAAATACAAGGGCAGCTCTATAAAATTGTGATTAACGTGAATCGATATTAAACGATCTAAATATTTAGTTTTAACTATATTCATTGGCGTTTTAAATACCTTTTAAAGGGGAATAGCCAGTAGATTGAAGCCAGGCTTCATGTTTATTTGAGCCCAGAAGGTAGCTTGGAAACTATAAAAGGCAATGTTTCCCTGCCGATCTGCAGGTGTGCGGTTTCTTTAAAAAAATTATGTCGAGTTCAGGTTATTATGAAAATTCTGCAGATCCGTTTCTTCATTTTTTTTGGTCATGCTGATTGTGCCTGCCACTATATCCTACCTGGGAGGTTGGGATCGAAATATTGATTATTTGTTTTTTCTCAAGGCAGTATCAATCGCCTTTTTTATAACCGTTTTGTATTATCTGCTGGTAAAGAATTACAACGAAAAAAATAGGTAATCATAAAAAGATTATCTCATCAATGATATTGCTTCCGGCACGTTCATTCATTTTTTCTAAGATACTAGAACGCATCATCAGCAACTCATTCTTGATTACAGCTGATTCCAGGCGGATAAATAACTTTCGATCCCGAACAAAGATATCTTTGGTGCGGTTGGCAATGGCTTTACCCATCATTTCAGGCCAAGCTAACACTAATGAAGTTTCATCAAACTTTCTTCTAAGTTTATAAACTTGAAGCATCTGTTCGATTACATCTTTCAATGGTTTGTCGTTAGCTCGGCTCATAGCATTAGAATCGATTTTAGATCTCGATAGTTAAATTTACGGAATACCGCCTAATTAAAGATTATTCTTCCGAAATTTCCCCGCTCACTATATTAAAAATAGTAATTGGAACATCCAGCTTATTAAAAATATTCTCAATTCTATCTCGACTGGTATCGGTAATAAAAATTTGTCCAAAATCTTTTTCTGATACCATTTTCATGAGTTTGGTGGTTCTGGCATCATCCAGCTTATCAAAAATATCATCCAGTAGTAATAGGGGCTCAAAACCTTTTTGTTGATGCAGGAAGGTGTACTGTGCCAGTTTTAATGCTATGAGAAATGATTTTTGCTGCCCTTGGGATCCAAATTTTTTAAGTGCCATTCCGTGGATACTGAAATTTAGTTCATCCTTGTGGACCCCGCCGGAAGTGCGTTCCAAAATCCGGTCGCGCTCTAAATTCCTGATCAATAGCGTGGAAAAGTCATCCTGAAACAAAGGTGAGTCATAAATCAGCTCTACCCGTTCTGCATCTTCAGTCAAGTATCGATAATGCTTGTTGAAGATTTTGGTAAACTCTTCCATGAATAATTTCCGCTTGTTGAAGATTTTATTACCCGAAATGACAAGTTGCTGGTCATAAATTTCCATGAGTGTTGGATCATACTGCCCCGAAACTGCCATTTGCCTCAATAAAGCATTCCTGTTTATCAAATTTCGATTGTAATTTATCAGTTCATCTAAGTAATGACTATCAGTTTGAGAAATTACATTATCAATGAATTTTCTACGTTCTTCACTGCCTTCAATTATCAGACTGATATCATTCGGGGAAATTATCACTAATGGGAAAAGACCAATATGATCGGCCAGCCTTTGATATTCTTTTTTGTTGCGTTTAAACTTCTTTTTTTGGTTTCGTTTCAAACCGCAGTAAATCACATCATCTGCATCCTCTTTTTTAAAAGTCCCCTGGATCATAAAAAGATCCTGACCTTGTCTAATCTGTTGACTGTCGATGGGGTTAAAATAGCTTTTACAGAGTGATAGGTAATGAATTGCATCCAATAAATTGGTTTTTCCTGCGCCGTTATTACCTGTAAAGGCATTGACAGTATTCGAAAAAACTAACTCAGCTTCAGAATAATTTTTGAAATTGAGGACAGATAATTTTTGAAGCCACATAGTTGATGCCTGTGCTGAGAAGCGCTTTTACAAATTTAGTCTTTTCAGCTTGTTTTAGCATCGAATTAAAAAAAATCAATCTGTCTGATTTAAAAGTTGATACTTCACGCGAAAAATGTATTTTTGCGGAATTGGATTAAGTGTAACGGTTTATATTTTTAATAGACAGATGTCAAAAGATCAAAAAGATAACATAACAGAAACTGACAATCAGCTTGGAAATACAAGCAAATTTGTTCAGGAAAATGCGAGGAGCCTGGCGATAATCGCTGCTGCCATCATCCTTCTGGTTGCATTATATTTCGGTTACCAAAATTTCTATCTGGCACCAAGAGCAGAAAAGGCAGCAAATGAAATGTTCAAGGCTGAGGAATACCTAGCCATCGACTCCTTGAAGGATAGGGCAATTAAGGGAGACGGTTCTTATCCCGGATTTAAAAAAATTGCGGATGAGTATTCAAGCACAAAATCAGCCAACCTAGCCAATGCTTATCTTGGGGGTCTTTACCTTCAAAAAGGTGAATATCAAAAAGCGGTTGATGCCTTAGGTAAGTATAGCAATACCGGTAGTCCGGTGATTGATCCGCTAGTTTTGGGAATGCTTGGAGATGCCTACAGCGAATTAAAGGATTATAACAGGGCAATAACTTTCTACAAAAAGGCAGCAGATAAGAATAAAAACACATTCACAAGTCCCCTATTTTTGAAGAAACTTGGATTGGTTTATGAGGAGCAAAAAGAATTTAAATCTGCCGCTGAAGCCTACAATAAAATTAAGACGGAATATCCTGAAAGTGTGGAGGCAAGTTCAGTTGATGCCTATATTGCCAGAGTGGAAGCAAAATTGTAATTTGAAAGTTTAATAATGGTGGTGTACAAGTTTTGTGCGTAATAACCACTTCCGATTTTGGAACATGGCCAGTTCGCTAAAAAATCTATCAGATTTCTCTCACGTGGAAGTTCCCTCCGGTAAAGATTACCGATTTGGAATTGTGGTTTCTCAATGGAATGCTGAAATCACTGGCTCGCTTTACAGAAGTGCCTACGCCGCGCTTTTAAAACATGGAGTACTTGAAGAGAATATCACGAGTATTCAGGTGCCCGGAAGTTTTGAATTAACCAGCGGTTCCGATATATTGTTGTCTTCAAAGAATCTGGATGCTGTTATTTGTTTAGGATGTGTTATTCAAGGAGAAACACCGCATTTTACTTTTATTTGTAATGCCGTGGCAAACGGGTTAGTCAATGTTTCCTTAAAATACAATAAACCGGTAATTTTTGGGGTCTTAACCACTGATAATCAACAGCAGGCAAAAGAGAGATCGGGTGGAATACATGGTAATAAAGGTGAAGAGGCAGCGCTAACTGCAATTATGATGGCTAAGGTTAATTCGGACGCCACGCAATAAATATTTATTGATTATTGAATTAATTTCGATAATTTTAAAAAACTGTAAGCATGAAAAAAGTATTAATCGGTATAATTGCCTTATTTATCGCCACAACTGTATTGCAAGCATGTTCTTCCAGATTATGCCCGGCATACGGTACTTATCCGAAATCCAGGCGGTAATTCTTCTAATTCTTTCATTTTTCAATTTGTCTTCAGATTGTCTTCTGATTGCCTTTTTCTCATAATTTTGCCGGCTAATTATAAAATTGTTCTCAATTATGAATTGGATTGAACTTAATACTCAAGCACAATTACAGCAAATCGTTGATGCTGAAGGATACAGCGTCATATTTAAACATAGTACCCGATGCTCTGTGAGTAACATGGCGAAAAGAAGATTTGAGAAGGGTTGGGAGGGCATTCCTGAGGGTACTCCGGTTTACTATCTTGATTTAATTAGTTATCGGGACATTTCTAATGCCGTTGCGACTACGTTCAGTATTCATCATGAATCTCCACAACTGCTGCTGATCAGGGACGGAGATTGTATCTATGAAACCTCGCATGGTGAGATTTCAGCGGAAGACTTAGTTGAGCAAATAAAGCTGAGTTAAAATTATAAAGCGAAAAGCCATTCTTGCCTACTCTTTAAAATTAAAGGAGATATTCTGAACCAGATCTGGATGAAGGCTTTTAGCAACAGGACAATTTCTTGCTGATCGTTCTAGAATGTCCCTTTGCTTTTCTGTATAGATTTGATCAGGGAAGTTAAAGTTTATTTGTATTTCACATACTCTTCTCGGAGCTGCTGCCATAATTTTAGTGATTGAACAGGTACTGCCGTCAATGTTGAAACCGTGTTCTCTAGCAGCAATACCCATGATGGTAAACATGCAACTTCCAAGAGAGGCCGACAACAAATCGGTAGGTGAAAATGCCTCCGCTTTTCCCTGATTATCAAGAGGTGCGTCGGTAATCAGCTGATTTCCTGAATAGACATGAGTAGCTATAGTTCTAAGTTCACCTTGGTAAATAGTTTCAATTGTTGCCATTTTTCAGATTATTGACTTCAAAAGTAATTAAATTGTTTAATTCCCGAGTAATGATTGTAAGGTCTTGGCGTTAAATACAATCAATTGTCAAAATATCTGACCAAGTCAATATCTCCTCAATTCTTATTAAAATTCTTTACTTTTGCTTCATGATTGAACTACCGGTTATTCCAGTTAATCAAATACAACGGAAGCCCGATTGGCTGCGGGTCAAACTTCCTGTTGGGAAGGAATATGCACATGTCAGGGGCTTGGTGGATACCCACAAGCTTCATACCATTTGTGAAAGTGGTAATTGCCCCAATATGGGTGAATGTTGGGGTGCCGGTACGGCCACTTTTATGATCCTTGGAAATATTTGTACCCGTTCCTGTTCTTTTTGTGCCGTTGCTACCGGAAGGCCTCTTGCAGTAGATACAGATGAGCCAAATCGGGTGGCCAACTCAGTCCGCCTGATGCAGGTTAAGCATTGTGTGATTACTTCTGTAGATCGTGATGATCTAAAAGACGGAGGTTCAACTATTTGGGCTGAAACCATCAACATGATTCGTTCAGAAAGCCCTGCCACTACTCTTGAAACGCTAATTCCTGATTTTAGAGGTATCTGGGAGAATCTGGAACGAGTACTTGCTACAAAACCCGAAGTAGTTTCTCATAATCTGGAAACTGTTCGTCGTTTGACTAAAGAGGTTAGAATTCAGGCAAAATATGATCGCAGTTTGGAATGCCTTCGCCGGATTAGTGAGGCAGGGTTAAGAACTAAATCAGGTATTATGCTTGGCTTGGGAGAAACCGAGGAAGATGTCTATGAGGCGATGGCTGATCTTCTTCAAGCCGGAGTGCATATACTTACCTTAGGACAATACCTTCAGCCAAGCAGAAATCATCATCCTGTTGTAGATTGGATTACACCAAAGCAATTCGAAAAATATAAAATCAGAGGTTTGGAGATGGGCTTCAAATACGTTGAAAGTGGTCCGCTTGTACGGTCTTCTTATCACGCAGAAAAGCATCTTTTTGAATTCTGATTAATGAGCTGAATGAATCTAGGAATGCTCACAGAAACTATGAATTATTTCAGGTAGTAAAAGAGTAAGCTCTCCTGGCGGAATACTGTACATCCCCATAGTCTGATTTAATACATCACCTGTTTTACCATGAATATAAGTGGCTAGCATGGCTGATTCTTTTGGTTTATGGCCCTGAGCTAAAAACGCAGCAACCATCCCGCTTAATACATCTCCCATTCCACCAACAGCCATGGCAGGGTTGCCTGTAGGATTGATCAGGATATCGCCATCAGGTAGAGCAATGAAGCTATATTTGTTTTTTAGGAGAATAATCAGTTTTAAATCTATTGCTTTTTTTTGCGCTAGGATTACCCGGTCCCACCAAGTTGAGGAAGTGTTGAACAGGCGATCAAACTCCTTCATGTGCGGACTAAGAATAGTCTGTTCCGGTAATTTATGCAGAAGTGAAGGATTTGAAGCTAAAATATTCAAGGCATCTGCATCAATAAGCATGGGGATTTTAAAACTTATAGCCTGCTTGACTAATTCTGCAGCCTTGCGACTGGTTCCCAGTCCGGGGCCTATTACTACGGAATTAAATTTATTGGAATGTACTTCAGCTGCCGATGCTGACCTCGGGAGGGTCATCACCTCGGGTGCATAAGCATTTAATGCTGATACGCCCTTTTCAGGGACACTTGCAGTAGTCAAACCAGCTCCTGAATGTAAACATGCGTCGGCGCATAGGAGTGCTGCTCCCATCGTTCTGGCACTTCCGGCGATAATTAAGGCATGACCATAAGTACCCTTATGACTAAAAGGTTTTCGGGTTTTGATTAAACCCTTCAGGTCTTTTTCCTCGAGGAGTTTCCATGAGCTGGATTGAGATTGAATATATGGTTCATGAAGGCCAATATCAACGACTATGAATCGCTCCGTGGCTTGCTCCGATTCAGGAAAGAAAAAATTAATCTTGGGTCGTTGGAAGCTGATGGTTAAGGTTGCTTTAAAAATGGTGGCAAGGGGATCAATCCGACCTTCCGAAGGGAATCCGGTGGGTATATCAACAGCAATTACTTTTCTGTTTAACTTATTGAGGTTCTTAATAAGTCCCCGATAATCTCCTTCGAGGGCTTTATTTAGGCCGGAACCAATTATCGCATCAATTATTACATGAGCCTTTTCTTTTGGAAAGTTTTTTAGATCATATAGCTCGCAAATTGGAATAGCTGAAAATTTTAGACGTTCAAGATTTGTTTTAAAATCTAAACTTTCCTTAGCACTAAAGCGTAGGATTTTAACAGAAATATTGGTGTAACCCTGCTCTTTAAGCAGTCGTGCAATGGCCAATCCATCACCACCATTATTCCCGGTACCGCAATAAAAACTTATCCCGGAATCCCGCTCTGTCACCTCAGTCATAAATGCCTTAACAAATGCCCTAGAAGCCGCCTCCATCAGATCAATCGAACGGATCTTTCTCTTCTTTATCGTGTATGCATCGGCTTGCCGAATTTGCGGTGATGTGAGTAATTGGAGCATGTTTAAATTTAAGAAATTTGATGGTATTTCATCGCCCTTGTCATTGCGAACATAGCGCGATCTGTCATTGCGAGTGTAACGAAGCAATTGCGAACGCAGCGATTTGTCATTGCGAGCGCAGCGAAGCAATTACGAGTGTAACGATCTGTCATTGCGAGTGCAGCGAAGCAAAAGACTATTAGCACTAAACATCATGAGATTGCTTCGTCGTGCCTTCTCGCAATGACCATAAACAAAAGGCTGGAAGGGATAAAACCCTAGTGACCGCAGTTCATCGAAATGTCAGTATATCAAGAAGCTCCCATCTCTAAGGCAAGAAATTTACCCGTATGGCTATTTTTTACCTTAATCAGTTCTTCTGGAGTCCCTTCAAAAAGAATCTCTCCACCACCGGCCCCCCCTTCAGGGCCCAAATCAATTACCCAGTCGGCAACTTTGATTACATCCAAATTATGTTCAATAACAAGAATAGTATTCCCCTGATCAACCAAACGGTTTAAAACGCCAAGAAGAACACGGATATCCTCAAAATGGAGCCCTGTGGTAGGTTCATCCAGAATGTAAAAAGTATTTCCGGTATCTTTTTTAGATAGTTCAGTGGCTAATTTTACGCGCTGAGCTTCTCCTCCAGATAGGGTAGTAGAAGATTGTCCAAGACGGATATAGCCAAGTCCGACTTCCTGTAAAGTTTTAATTTTACGATGGATAGCTGGTATCGATTGAAAAAAAGAAACAGCATCCTCAATGCTCATGTCCAATACATCGCTGATGGATTTACCTCTGTAGCGAACTTCTAATGTTTCGCGATTATAACGTTTTCCGCTGCATTCCTCACAAGGCACCTGCACGTCGGGGAGAAAGTTCATTTCGATCAGTTTCATGCCTGCACCCTGGCATGTTTCGCATCGCCCACCTTTAACATTGAATGAAAAGCGGCCGGGTTTATATCCCCTGATCTTTGCTTCCGGAAGCATCATAAAAAGATTCCTGATGTCTGAAAATACCCCGGTATAGGTTGAT
This sequence comes from Bacteroidota bacterium, assembly GCA_016868395.1. Lineage (GTDB taxonomy): Bacteria > Bacteroidota > Bacteroidia > Sphingobacteriales > Sphingobacteriaceae > Daejeonella. The sequence goes on from VGGW01000006.1 coordinate 20,730, forward strand.
GGATTAGAACGTGGAGTTCGACCGATTGGCGTCTGATCAATCTCAATTACCTTGTCAATATGACTGAGACCCTCAATTTTTTTGAAAGGTTTTGGTTTTTTCTTTGCCCTGAAGAAGTGATGATTCAAAATAGGGTATAGGGTTTCGGCAATTAATGTTGATTTGCCACTTCCCGAAACTCCGCTCACACAAATTAGTTTTCCGAGTGGGAATTCAACGGATACATCCTTCAGGTTATTTCCACTCGCATTTTTTAGGATAAGTGATTTTCCATTACCCATTCTTCTTGCAATAGGTATAGCGATCTCTTTCCTCCCACTGAGGTAATCATTTGTTAAGGTTTTAGCTTTTTCGAATTCCTTTGGACTACCCTCTCCAACAACTTCACCGCCATGTTCTCCGGCAGCAGGCCCCATATCAATGACATGGTCGGCATGCATGATCATATCTTTATCATGTTCAACAACCAATACAGTATTACCAATATCCCTCAGATTTTTTAAAGCTGATATCAAGCGGGCATTATCCCGCTGATGCAAGCCAATGCTAGGCTCATCAAGAATATAAAGTACATTTACCAATTGTGACCCAATTTGTGTCGCTAAACGAATGCGCTGTGCTTCACCTCCTGACAAGGTCTTGGCGGTACGATCTAAGGTCAAGTAGTTTAATCCTACATCCAACAAGAAACCAATTCTTGAGCGAATTTCCTTCAATATTTCCCGGGCAATGGTATTCTGGCGTTCGTTTAATTTTGATTCCAGATTATCAAACCACTCAAATAGCATTGAAATATCCATACAGGCCAGCTCATAAATATTTTTTTGATTCACCTTGAAATGGAGCGACTCTTTTTTTAGCCTTGCGCCAAGGCATTCAGGACAGGTCTTCAGAACCCTGTAATTTTCAAGATCTTCTCCAACCTCATCTCCGCGTCGCTCAGTTTGTTCTTCCAGCATTTTAATGATCCCATCAAAGGAGATCTGGTAATTTTGAACATTCCATTTATTGTATTCAACCGGTACGGTTATGATATCATGCGAGCCGTTCAGAATAATGTTTAGAATTTCTTCAGGAAATTTCTCAAGTGGTGTAGAAAGAGAGAAATTGTACTTTTTTGCAAGCGCTTTTAGAATCTGGAAGACCCAGGTTTCGCGGTATTCGCCAAGTGGTGCGAGTCCGCCCTGAATAATGCTCAACTTTGGATTTGGAATTACCGAGTGCCGGTCGACTTCAAAAATATAACCTAAACCACCACAGCGTTCACATGCTCCATAAGGTGAATTAAAAGAAAATGTATTAGGCTGCGGCTCATCATAGGAAATCCCCGAAACAGGATCCATCAGAAATTTACTGTAAAAGAATTCTTTGTTTTCTTTATTGCTGATTTTTATTATCCCCTTTGATACTTTTAATGCCGATTGGATAGAATCATATAGCCTTTTTTTATCCTCATTAATAACCATTAAACGGTCGATAACCATTTCAATATCATGGATTTTATAGCGATCAACTTGCATTTTAGGACTGATATCCATGATTTCACCATCGACTCTCACTTTTAGGTAACCCTGTTTTCGGATTTGTTCAAAAAGTTCCCGGTAATGCCCTTTACGTCCTTTTACAACCGGAGCCAAAATGCTGACCGCCTGGCCTTCAAATTTTTCAAGTATGCTTTTTAGGATTTGATCCTCAGTCATACGCTCCATTTTCTCACCACTGATGTAGGAATACGCTTCTCCGGTTCGGGCAAAAAGTAAGCGCATGAAATCGTAGATTTCTGTAATGGTTCCAACGGTAGAGCGGGGATTTTTACTCGTTGTTTTTTGTTCTATAGCAATTACCGGGCTTAATCCAGAGATTTTATCAACGTCAGGTCGTTCCATACCTCCAAGAAACTGCCGCGAATAGGCACTGAAAGTTTCCATATAACGGCGCTGACCCTCCGCATAGATGGTATCAAAAGCGAGAGAAGATTTTCCACTACCACTTAATCCGGTTATAACAACCAGTTTATTTCGAGGAAAAGAGACATCAATATTTTTTAAATTATGTACCCTGGCACCGAAAACTTCAACTTCACTTTGCTCTCCAAGGTCAAGATTAGATTTATTCATAAATTCAACACATTCTCCAAGATCTAGACAAAGATGCAATTTTTTCCGAACTGATTCAGGTGTATGGTGACCCGAAAATTTTACCTTTCACCACCATCAAAACCTCAGATTGGATAGTTATGAAAATTCAAACTAGTCAATTTGACCATTAACCCTAAATCTATTGGTATACCTTGATAAGGTATCATTTAAAAATGGAGTCTGTTTTTCAAACTATTTTGAAAATATGCTGGAGATTACTTTCATGTGAGGAGCAGTTAATATGGCAATTGCCATAAAAAAAACCGCTAATAGTCTCTCTAAATTACCTTGAAAAACAAAAAATAAAATCAGGATCATCGCAAAAGAAGCAGTATTTGTTAACCATGATTTTTGATAAATGAACAGATAAGGTTTATTTTCCCAACCTAAAAATTTCTTGATTTCATCCATTGAAAGACCTGCATGCCAAATATTAAAATAAAAACCAAACCCCAGTAAAATAGGCATATTAAAAACAAGAAGAACTAATGCTGAAAGTTGAACCATGGCCAACATTCTCTTAGAGCTTAATTGCTTCGTTATTTGGAGATAAATCAATACTATAGGGATGAATAATAAGGATGTAAGCATGATAGGCTTTTGATAGCCAAATAAAATTTTAAGCAGTTGAACATTTTCTTGCTTAAAACCGGGGAAACTCAAAATAATATTTTCTACCTGTGGAAATTGATACAAAAGGTAGTTTATGAGAAATAGAATGCCGTAGATGAAAGATAATATTCTAGAGCTTGTACCAATCTTTATGGATAGTTCTTTCAAATCCATCTCACCAAAATGATAAGCTGATATTAAGATGAACAATAAAATAGATAATTCTGCGCTTATGACCCAGAGAAAACCGTAAATGATAGCAAAACCCAGGTAAAATAATAAAAATCTGATTATCGATCGGATGCTTATTTCTTCTTTGCGCTCATGATGATAAATAAAATGATCTAATGAGCCATGGGGAATACCGAATAACATAACTCCTAAGCTGAAGAAAATAATTTGAATCGTATAATTGATTGAAAAAATGTATTCAACGGCAAAAAGTAAGGCCGCAAGCAAAAGATAGACTGTCCTTTTATTTTTGAAATTTAAACCAAACATATTTTAAAACCTCTTTAAGGAATAATCTTTTAGGCAATGTATAAAAAAGGCTTATCTCCTGCAAAATACTGGTTCTCTCATCCAAAAAGGATAAAATTTTATAAAATGAGTTTTTGGTGAAAAGCTTGTTCATGATCATAGCTACCTGTTCCGGCTGATCTTTAATTATCTGCAAAAGTAAAGTATCGTAAAAATGAAATCGTGCTAAACCCTGCTTTTTATAGATTGACTTATTATTATCTAAAAAAGATTCAAGCAGATAGGCAGTATGTCGGCTAATTCGGTTAAAGGCATAGCCAGTACTAGGTTTGATCGAGCCTGCCAGTGACCCAATGTGTATGACACCTTCCTTTGAAGTTGCCGGAAATTTAAAATCAGTCATTGGGATTTTTCCCTTTTCTTCCCTTAGAATGGTATAGCTGCAGTTGAATTTCTCATCAATATAATTTTTGATGAAAGAATCATAATTTTCATCAGAATAACCACTAGGTATCGAAAAAGCTGTGAATTCAATCAATGCTTCTGTTTCAGAAAATGGCAATACATACATAAAATGAGAGGCTTTTTCTTGTGGAATATTGAAATCCATCATGGTCGCCTGACTGGGTTTAAAAGTGGCTTGATCGGTTTTGATAAACCACCCCTTAAAATGTTGCCAAAGTAAAATTCTTTCACTGTCAATTGTAGTGAAATCAAGGGCACTATTATAAACATGCTGAGCTTGATACTCATTGTTTCGCGTAAATACTCGTTTAATTCCGTTTACAGATTGGATTTTTTCTACTTCCTCATAAACTAATTTAACTCTTGGAGAGTTTGAGATCAGCTGAAAGTGAAAGTCGAAAAATGCTTCACTGTTGATATAGTTGTAGCGATAGGGGGCAATTTCTTTCGATAAATCGGAGGATACTGAACCAAATTTCAATTCTGTCCAATACTTTGAAATTAAAAAGTCGTATTCAGTTTTATTTTTAGACCAAAAGCACCAAGATTTGTGGGTAATTTCCCGATTACTTTCAATTAGTATGATATTTCCGGTTTGCTCAAGCGGCAATTTCAATAGACTATGAATCAGTTGCATGCCGGCACAACCGCCTCCTACTACAATGATATTGGCATCCAACATGTTGTTAAAGAACAATTAGTAAGGTAGTAAACAACAAAAGGTATCCGTGAAGGATACCTTTTGTTGTTAAGATTAAATCTTGGAACAGTTTACGCATTTTTAGCTTTTGCTGTTTCAGCAACTGCTACAGAATAGATAACTAAGCCAAATCCGATTTTGTTAATTGCATCGGCAAGGTTATAGAATAAATCAATTGAACTAACTTCAAATGCTCCTGATAGTAAATTTCCAGGTAACACCATGTAACCGATTGGATAGATAGACCAGCCTAATGTGATGAAGATTTTTAACAAGAACATTGCTCTTGATAATGCTGCACTGTTTGATTCTTTAGTTAGTTTGGCAACATCACCTGCAAATACTTCATATACGATGTACAAATAACCTACTGTAGAAAGTACTCCCCATAAAATGTTATTGTCTCTTCCTGAAGTTTCACCAATGAAACCAAAAATCAGCATCGCTAATGAACCAAGAATCAACTTGAATAATGTTGAACCTTTAGCACCAAATGGCTTGGTTAATAAATAAAACTCAACACACATCAATGGAACGGTTAAGGTCCAATCTACATAGCGAAAAGCCGTTGGACTTTGACCTGTGGCAAGATAAAAGTCTCTCATGTAATAGTAGTGTACAGCGGCAATTCCAGTAATTAATCCTGAAACCAAAAGAGAGATTTTCCATTTTGAATCTACAGAGCCTCTTTCAGCAAAAAAGAATACTGCAGAAGCTAACATAGCCATGTAACCTATAAAAAAGGTTATGGCTATTGGGTCACCGTTGGTAATACGTGCTAAAGCATCCGATCCGGACTCCATAGCACTAGTTGCGTTTAGAAATAATGTTGACATGTTATTGATTTGTTGTTAACCCTACTCGTGAGGCTTTTCAGTTACGCCCAGTTTTTTTAAAGTGCGACTGCTAGCACTGTTTAAATATCTTTTAATAAACTTAAACGAAATAATGATTAATCGTCTCTCAAGTTTGCCATATGATAGTCATAAAATTTGAGTTGCCTCAAAGATTAGCTTCAATTTTATATTGAATTTACTAAAATTTTTGAAAAAAAAAAACGAATAATCATTTTTCTTTAAAAAATTGATACTTAAAAACTTACAAAACTTTTAAAGATTTAATTGAATTGTTGTTTAATTTGATTATGGATGAGTATAAGTACTCTTTTTTTTCTTTATCCTAATTTTACTTGTTTTTAATCCAAAAAAATGCTCAACCTGAACGGAGCAGTAAAATCAGGTTTCTAATTCAGGTGATTTTAAGGTGGTAGGCCGTATATTAGTAAGCTAATACTAAAATGTTTCAGGATTCCGGAAGCAACGCGGGTATTCGACTTAAATATTTTGATGAAACTTATTCAATGAATTATTTTGCAGATCTGATTTGATTCCAAGGCCGAAAGTTCAACTTGAAATTCTTGATAATCATATTTTAAAATTTATATCCTAATTCAGTTATTGGAAAACAGTTGATTTTTTGAGTTTGATACTTGATTCCGTACCAGACCTAAACTGAATGTTTCATAAAACGAAAAGGGCCGGATTTATCCGACCCTTTTCGTTTGGTTAAAATTGGTTAGTTCTTTAGAATTTGAATGTAATTAGCCTTGTTTCTTCTGTTGTTAGGATCAAAAATGGGGTTGCTTTCTGCATTAGAATTTGCCAATAATCTGCTGGCTCTGTTATGATAACCGTAGCGGGTTGGGTTTTCAATTATCTCTTTTATTGAGATTAGTTTATAAACATAGGAGGCAGTTTCTTTATTAAGCTTCATTTTAAAATAGTCATCCTGACTTTGCTTTAACATTTGACGTTTTAATCCTCCCTCACCGATATTATATGCTGCAGCTACCAATGTCCAGCTATTAAATTCACGGTATAAAGATTTGATGTATTTGGCAGCAGCGATACTTGATTTGCGAATATTATTCCTTTCATCAAGCTCATTCGTCACCTTAAGACCAAAATCTCGAGCAGTTTGTGGCATGAACTGCCAATACCCGGATGCTCCTTTAATGGAAGTCCCCCACCTAAGTCCACTTTCAACCAAAGGCACATATTTAAAATCTTCCGGAATTCCATATTGTTTCAAGATCGGCTCGATGATAGGAAACCATTTTTCTGCCTGACGATGAAGTTTGGATGTCTGCAGGGCCTCATAAGAGTGAGCAATTAATGTTGAATTCATTTTTTGCTTGATGCGCGGATCCCCCAAAGGCAAAGGTTCATTGGCGAAATTAAGTGAGTTGAAATAGGGTTCAATTGAAAAATTATCCTTTGGGCTCCCTTTTGATTGCCAGAAATAAGTTTCAAATGAAGTAGGAGTACTATAAATAAAAATCTTGACGAGCAGCAACAAACCAAAAATCACAGAACACGTAATCAAGTGTTTCTTAATCATTTTTAACTCTTTATTTAGGTCAAAGGTACAAAATATAGATCTAATTATCAAATAGTTATGAAATTTCTTCAAAAAACGGAATCTAATTGGCCTGATTTCTTTATCGGGAGTACCTTCTGTTTTTCCATTTTTAATAAATTCAGTTATGGTATTTTTGTGTATTTTTGTGGTTCTCATTTAAGGAGATAAAACGCATCATGCCATTTAAAAATAAAGGGAACAGTCGTGACGACAAATCCGAAAAATTCAAGCGTTCCGTAGTAAACGACTCAGGTTTTAGTTCAGAAAGTAAATTCGTTAAACCTGATCCTCAGGGTAAAAAAAGCAATACGAATAAGAAATTATTTTTGAAGGGTTCAAAGAAAACGTTCACCAGCGGTAGCGGAAATTTAAATGATAAGTCAGGATCTGGCTTTTCAACAGACAACAGAAGTCCAAAAAGTTTCGGACGCCCCTTGGTGAATGATAATCGTAATTCTTCTGTCAATGGGCCGGTAAGAAGCACTTATTTTGATCAAAAGCCTTTCGCGAGTCATCCTAAGACGGGAGAGAAAAAATTTTACAATGTTAAAAATTCTTCGGAAAAAAGATCTTTTCCAGATAAAAATGAAGGCAAAATAAAAACATTTGATAAAGCTAAGTTCGGCAGAAACCCCTATTCTGAAGCTAAGGAGCCCGTTAAAAAAACTTTGCAACCTCGCTTTGATAACAAATCAGATAAAAATACGTCTTTTAAAAAGGCTAACGAAAGGCCTTTCAAGCCGTGGATGGCTAATGATCCCTCTAAATTAGACCGGCCAAAATACAGATCTGATGATCAAAAATGGAGTTCAGAGGAGCATTATGGCAATAAACGAAACAAAAAACAAAGTCCGGCAAAAGACAATGGCCTCATTCGCCTGAATCGTTTTATTGCAAACGCGGGTATTTGTTCAAGAAGAAAGGCAGATGAATTGATAGCAGCAGGTGTGGTGTCTGTTAATGGAGTTCCGGTAACTGAGCTTGGTTTTAAAGTTGACCCCGCAAAGGATTTGGTCCGTTATAATGGCGAGAATCTGAAAAGGGAGAAAATGGTATATGTTCTTTTAAATAAGCCTAAGGATTATATTACTACAACTGACGATCCACAGGAGCGTAAAACGGTTATGAGTCTGGTAGAAAAAGCTTCCAGGGAGCGAATTTATCCAGTAGGGCGGCTGGACCGAAACACCACCGGTTTATTACTCATGACCAATGACGGTGATCTGGCAGAAAAACTCTCCCACCCAAGAAACAATATTACCAAACTTTATCAGGTTGAACTGAATAAAAGCCTGTCTCAGGGAGATCTCAACAAGATCCAATTCGGTATAGAGCTTGAAGATGGATTTATCAAGCCTGATCAGGTTAGTTATGTTACCGGTGGAAGTAAGAAAGAAGTAGGGATTCAAATCCATAGTGGTAAGAACAGGATTGTCAGGAGGATTTTTGAGAGCCTGGGTTATGAGGTAGTCAAGCTTGACCGCGTAGTTTATTCCCATCTTACCAAGAAGGATCTTCCAAGGGGGAGGTGGAGATATCTCGAAGAAAAAGAAATCATTCAGCTGAAACACCTGATTAAATAAAATTCGAAGCCTTTGGGAGTACCTGAAGGCTTTTTTTAAATTAGCCATATGATTTTGACGGATACGCATACCCATTTATACTACGAAAAAGACCCCAAAAGCCTGACAGAACTGATGCGAAGAAGTCTGGATAATGAAGTTAGTCGGCTCTTTTTGCCCAATGTTGATTCAAAATCCATGCCTCTGGTTTTTGGCTTGGCAGAGCAATATCCTGAGCATTGTTTTCCTATGCTTGGTTTGCATCCCTGTGATGTGAAAGCAGATTTCGAAGAGGAGTTAGACCATATTTATAAAGAAGTAAACCTTAGAAAGATTTATGCTATTGGCGAGATCGGCATTGATCTTTACTGGGATAAAACGACCTTGAATATCCAGCAGGAGGCTTTTCGTACACAAATTGGGTGGGCAAAACAAATGAGTCTGCCTATTGTGATCCATTGCAGAGAAGCCTTTGATGAGATCTTTCAAATATTGGATGAACTGAAGGATGATAAATTGAGGGGGATATTTCATTGTTTTACCGGAGATGCCGTTCAGGCAGAAAAAGTAATTGGACTCGGATTTTATCTTGGTATCGGGGGAGTCTTAACGTATAAAAATTCAGGTTTGGACAAAGTAATTCAGAATATTTCATTAGATCACCTTGTTCTTGAGACTGATTCGCCATACCTGACACCCGTTCCTTTCCGCGGAAAACAAAATGAAAGCAGTTTCCTGGTTTATGTGGCACAGAGGCTTGCAGATTTGAAACATATTTCTCTTGAAAATGTTGCACAAATCACCACCCGGAATTCAGAGATAGTCTTTGGAATTTAACTTTTGGCGCCCGCTAACTTAAGCTTGAGGATGACATCATTACCCTTCTTTTTATATCTTTAGTAGTCCATAAAACAATAAATAACGATGACCAATGTTCTGATAATATATACAGGTGGTACAATTGGTATGATCAATGATCCTGTCAGTGGAGTATTGGTTCCTTTTAATTTTGAGCAAATTACCGATCATGTTCCTGAGCTAAAACGACTGAACTATCGCTTGACAGTTCATTCCTTTGATCCTTTGATTGATTCCTCGAATATGAGTCCGCAGATTTATAAAGAGCTTGCTTTACGTATTCAAAGAGATTATGATCGATACGATGGCTTTGTTATTCTGCATGGTTCAGATTCCATGGCTTATACAGCTTCGGCTCTAAGTTTCATGATTGAAAATCTGGACAAGCCTATTATTTTTACAGGTTCACAATTGCCCGTCAATGGTATACGTACCGATGCCAAAGAAAACCTGATTACTGCTTTGGAAATTGCTGCAGACAAAAGAAAGGGGAAGGCCATGGTACCAGAGGTTTGTATTTATTTCGACTATAAGCTTTTTAGAGGTAATCGCTCATTCAAATACAATTCTGAGAAGTTTGAAGCATTCCGGTCGCCAAACTATCCCACACTTGCCGAAGCCGGTGTCTATCTTAAATTCAACAGAAATTATATTTTAAAACCAAATTCTGAGCCTGTAAAGTTTTATACCAAGCTGGACAGTGCCATTGGAATCTTGAAATTATATCCGGGGATTAGTCCGCCCGTCGTAAAATCAGCTCTTTCAGCAGAGTGTAAAGCAGTAATCATGGAAACCTTTGGTTCAGGAAATACCTCTACCGAGAAGTGGTTTTTGGATTTATTGAGGGAAGCGATTCAAGAAGGGAAACTCATATTAAACATTTCCCAGTGCAAAGTCGGTACGGTAGAGCTTGGCCGGTATGAAACCAGCAGGGAACTTAAAGAAATGGGGGTGGTTAGTGGTTATGATATGACCTTTGAAGCTGCTGTAACCAAACTGATGTTTCTCCTGGGTAATTTTAAGAGCAATAAGAAAATTGCTGAATATCTTGAAACTGATCTGAGGGGTGAGTTGACAGTATATTAAAATCATTTCTTTACAACTTAAAATTCCATTTTTTTTGATAGGTTTATTTAATCAAACTGCTGCATGTATGCAAACACCAGACTACATAGTATTCTTTATTTATTTTATCATAGTCAGTACCTACGGTTGGTACGTATACAAAAAAAAGAAACATGAAGATTCTAAGGATTATTTCCTTGCCAAGGATTCTCTAACCTGGTGGGCAATTGGAGCATCATTAATCGCCTCAAACATATCTGCTGAGCAATTTATCGGTATGAGTGGTTCCGGATTTACAATGGGACTTGCCATTGCAGCCTATGAATGGCTGGCAGCAGTAACTCTTATTGTGGTCGCGGTTTTTTTCATCCCGATCTATCTCAAAAATAAGATCTATACCATGCCTCAGTTTCTTAAAACCAGATATAATGAGACTGTAGCAATGATCATGGCGGTTTTCTGGCTTTTACTATATGTGGTTGTAAATCTAACTTCCATACTTTTTTTGGGTGCTTTGGCAATCAGCAGTATCTCCGGACTTGATTTTGCGGTTTGTATGGCCGGTTTAGCATTATTTGCCATAGTGATTACCCTTGGAGGGATGAATGTGATTGGCTACACCGATGTGATTCAGGTGGTTTTTTTGGTGTTGGGAGGATTAGTTACAACCTATTTGGCTCTGGATATGGTAGCTCAGCATTTTGGCTCAGCAGGTCCAATAAATGGATTCAATCTCTTGACCCAAAATTCAGGCGATCATTTTGAAATGATATTCGAAAGGGATGATCCCTATTTTATTGATCTTCCCGGACTTACCATACTTGTTGGTGGGATGTGGATTGTGAACTTGAATTATTGGGGTTGCAATCAGTACATTACCCAGCGAGCTTTAGGCGCAGATCTTCAAACTGCGCGCAGTGGAATTCTTTTTGCAGCATTTTTGAAATTATTAATGCCCATAATCGTAGTTCTTCCGGGTATTGCAGCTTACGTTTTGTTTAAGGAAAATGTATTTCGGAAAGAAATGACGTTGAACGGAGAAGTTATGGCCGACCGTGCTTATCCGGTGCTGCTGAATTTATTGCCTGTAGGTTTGAAGGGGCTGGCTTTTGCTGCACTTACTGCTGCGGTAGTGGCTTCTCTTGCCGGAAAGGCTAACAGCATTGCGACTATTTTTACTCTTGATATTTACAAAAAAGTTTTAAATCCTGTAGCCGATGAGAAAAGACAGGTAGAAGTTGGTCGCTGGGTTATTGTGATCTCCATGATTGTGGCTGTGCTTATTGCACCCTATTTAGGAATTGATAAAAAGGGTGGTTTCCAGTACATTCAGGAATATACGGGTTTTGTTTCTCCTGGTATTTTAGCCATGTTCTTACTTGGGTTTTTTTGGAAACGAGCAACTTCCAATGCAGCTTTATTTGCCACTATTGGCGGCTTTTTGCTTTCCATTATTTTTAAATTCATTCCTAACTATGTGGATTTGGAATTTCTGTATTCCAGTGGTTTTGCCGTAGCTAACGCTGATGCTGTTTACGAAATACCCTTCATCGATCGTATGGGTTTCGTTTTCCTTATTTGTGTCCTGGTGATGTATCTGATCAGTAGCTATGAAAATAGAAATGGGATCATTCCAAATGCCTTGAAGGTAGATCAAGGCATGTTCCGGACCACGACTAAATTCGCCGTTGGGGCTTTATTCATCATTGGAATAATCGCAGCCTTGTATGGAATTTATTGGTAAGCCCGGTCAAAAAATCAGTGAATAAGCGGATAATTTAACATGATACTTGATTCAAAGGAAGCTGTAATTGCTTACATTAAACAGGAAGGTTTAATCAAAAAAGAGGATGATGCGCAGGTAGAATACCTTTCAGGTGGGGTATCCTGCCGGGTTTGGAAAATTATCCTGAATAATGATCGCTGGGTTATCAAGCAGGCGCTTGAAAAACTGGATGTCGAAGCAGATTGGTTTTCGGATGTGGAGCGAATCCATCGTGAACATAAAGCGATGAAACAACTGGAACTGGTGATTCCTGATTGTCATATTCCCAAGATATTGCATGTGGATTATGTCCATCACATTTACCTGATGACTTGTGCCGAGGAGGGTGTTCAAACCTGGAAAGATCTGCTGATGAGGGGGACATTTAATTCAATCAGCGCGAAAAGTGCTGCGGATGTCTTAAGTCAAATACATCTCCTGAGTACTAAAATGGGTGAGCAGGTAAAGACAGAATTTAGTGATCAGAAGTATTTCATTGAACTTCGGATTGATCCATTTCATCGTTATCTAATAAAAAAATACCCTGAACTTTCGAGTGAGATTAATGCTTTAATAAGCGAATTAACTGAACAAAAAATTTGTTTGGTTCATGGTGATTTCTCCCCTAAAAACATGCTGGTTGAGCGAAATGGGAGTATTGTTTTGATTGATTATGAGGTGGCGCATTGGGGAAATCCAATATTTGACCTCGCCTTCTGCCTGGGTCACCTGATGTTAAAGGCCTGGCATCTGAAGCGGTCTGGCGAATTAATAAAGCTGATTAGTGTGTTCCTTGACCATTATCAAGGACAGGTTGATAATTTACTTCCACATCTCGGTTTAATGTTACTCGCCCGTATGGATGGAAAATCACCCGTCAACTACATTCAAGATGAAGATTTAAAACAAGTTATTCGTTCAGTGGCTATCAAATGGATCAAAGGAGAAGATTCAGGCCTGAATATTTTAGATGCTGTCAAAAAGCAGTATTGAATGACCTGATTTTATATTTTACATCGAAATTCTCATTTATAACTTCAATTACACTAAAATATGTCAAAAATAAAAGATCTAAAAGCCAGAGAAATTTTCGATTCACGCGGTAACCCAACAGTTGAAGTTGATGTATTTCTTGAATCAGGAGTGATGGGAAGAATGATGGTTCCTTCAGGGGCATCAACCGGGCGTTTTGAGGCATTAGAGCTTCGTGATGGAGGAAGTAGACATCGTGGTAAAGGGGTTAGTAAAGCGGTTTTGAATGCGAACACAGAAATCAGAAGTTTGTTATTAGGAAAAGATATTGAGGTTCAGGAACGCCTGGATAGCCTGATGGTTGAACTGGATGGGACTTCTGAGAAGTCGCGATTAGGTGCGAATGCCATACTTGGTACTTCTTTTGCCTGTATTCATGCAGCGGCGAATGAGGCCCGACAGCCCTTATTCAGGCATCTTGCCAAAAAATATCTGGCAGATCCGGATGAAGTTTCTATGCCTGTGCCA
>VGGW01000007.1 GCA_016868395.1 Bacteroidota bacterium
GTGCTACAAATGTTGGTAATACCCTTGATTTGGTTTTGGGTTACTCTCACCATTTCGTTTTTGAATTACCAAAAGAAATCAAGGTCACTACTACCTCCGAGAAAGGTAAAAATCCGGTAATCATATTGGAGAGTATCGACAAACAATTACTCGGACAGGTTGCAGCGAAAATTCGCTCATTACGTGCCCCTGAACCTTATAAAGGAAAAGGTATTAAGTTTGTTGATGAAGTATTAAGAAGAAAAGCTGGTAAATCAGCTGCTAAAAAGTAATTATCATGGCAGGAATAAAATTATCTCGCAGAGAGCGAATTAAAAGAGGAATCAGAAAGAGATTGACCGGTTCTGCAGAGCGTCCACGTCTTTCTGTTTATAGAAGTAACAAAGGGATCTATGCTCAGGTCATTGATGATAATATTGGTAAAACTATTGCCTCAGCCTCTTCTTTATCAAAGGATTTTACCGCAAATGGTAACAAATCAGAGCAAAGTAAAGCTGTTGGTAAGGCAGTTGCTGAGAAAGCATTAGCAGCCGGCATTAGTCAGGTGGTTTTTGATAGAAATGGTTACCTGTATCATGGTCGTGTTAAATCACTGGCCGAAGGTGCACGTGAAGCTGGTTTAGTATTTTAATTAACACCGATCAATTAAACCAATCGGGGTTATCATAAAACAAAGAGAATGTCAACTATCAATATAAAAAGAGTAAAATCGAGCGAGATCGAACTAAAGGATCGCTTAGTTAGCATCCAGCGTGTTGCTAAAGTTACCAAAGGTGGACGTACCTTCAGCTTTTCTGCCATTGTTGTGGTAGGGGATGAGAATGGAATTGTAGGATTTGGCCTTGGTAAGGCAAAAGAAGTTACGGAAGCAATTGCCAAAGGAATTGATGATGCAAAGAAGAACCTGGTCAAAGTGCCTGTCATTAACGGAACGGTTCCGCACGAGCAAATCGGTAAATATTCCGGTGGATTCGTATTCATCAAACCTGCAGCTCCGGGTACGGGTGTTATTGCCGGTGGTGCCATGCGTGCAGTGCTTGAAAGTGCCGGGGTACACAATGTACTGGCTAAGTCAAAAGGTTCTTCAAACCCGCACAACGTGGTAAAAGCCACAGTATTGGCCTTGTCGCAATTGCGTGATGCTTATACGGTTGCTCAGCAGCGCGGTGTGAATTTAAACAAAGTATTTAACGGATAATCATCATGGCTAAAATCAAAATAACCCAGATCAAAAGCGTTATCGATAGAAGTGAGCGCCAGAAAAAAACCATGCAAGCACTAGGTTTAAAAAAGATAAACCAATCGGTGGAGGTTGAAGCTAATCCGGCTATCATCGGAATGGTGAGAAAAGTTAATCATTTAGTAGCAATAGAAAGTATCTGATTATGAACTTAAGTAACTTACAACCTGCAGAAGGTTCAACAAAAAATAGAAAACGGATCGGCCGTGGTACCGGTTCTGGTCGTGGTGGGACTTCCACTCGCGGTCATAAGGGTGCCGGCTCTCGTTCCGGTTACAAAAGCAAGGTTGGTTTTGAAGGAGGTCAAATGCCATTGCAACGTCGCTTGCCAAAGGTTGGCTTTAATCCAATTAACCGCGTGGCTTATGTAGGTATCAATTTGGATGCTTTGCAAGCTCTTGCCGATAAGTATAACTTAACTGCAATTGATTTTGATACATTTAGAGAGCATGGTTTGGCTTCGAAGAATGATCTGGTTAAAGTTTTAGGCAGAGGCGAGGTAACTTCTAAATTGGACGTAAAAGCACATGCTTTCTCAGCATCAGCTCAAAAGGCTATTGAAGCCGCTGGTGGTGCAATTGTTAAATTATAATTATACATGAAGAAGCTTTTTACAACGCTATCCAACATCTGGAAAATTGAGGACTTAAGAGCTCGGATTCTTTTCACGCTCTTATGTCTTTTAATTCATAGAATAGGCTCATTTATTGTAATTCCTGGAGTTGATTCAGCATCTCTTGATGATCAGCAGGCTAAAGAGGGATTACTTGGATTGCTAAACATGTTTGCCGGAGGTTCATTTTCCAGAGCATCCATTTTCGCCCTAGGTGTCATGCCGTATATTTCTGCATCCATTGTGGTACAGTTATTGGGTATAGCGGTTCCTTATTTTCAGAAACTACAAAAAGAAGGAGAGAGCGGTCGTAAGAAGATTAATCAATTTACCCGTTATCTGACCATTGTCATCACTGCATTACAGGCTATTGGTTATGTTCGTTCACAAATCAGCCCTGATGCCCGTTTATTGTCAGAGCCCTTATTCACGATATCTTCCATGTGTATATTGACGGCCGGAACTATGTTTGTGATGTGGTTGGGCGAGAAAATTACTGACAAAGGGATCGGTAATGGTATCTCGCTGATTATCATGGTTGGTATTATTGCTCAATTGCCATTCGGTATACTTTCTGAATTCAATTCAAGAATGGGAGCTCAGGGGGGCTTAATTTCCTTTATTGTTGAAATTGTGGCCTTATTCCTTGTGGTAATGTTTACCATATTGATTGTTCAGGGAGTTCGAAAGATTCCTGTGCAGTATGCCAAAAAGATTGTAGGAGCAAAACAATACGGCGGTGTCAGACAATATATTCCCTTGAAAGTGAATGCAGCGGGAGTGATGCCTATAATTTTCGCGCAGGCGATTATGTTTATTCCAACTACTATCGGTTCATTTTTTCCTTCAGCTCAATCGTCATTTCTGACATCTTTCAGCGATTATACGTCCTTGACCTACAACCTGACTTTTGCCTTAATGATTATTGCCTTTACCTTTTTCTACACCGCCATCACTGTAAATCCGGTTCAGATGTCGGATGATATGAAAAAGAATGGAGGTTTTGTGCCCGGTGTAAAACCGGGTAAAACCACCGGCGAATACATAGATGCAGTTATTTCTAAAATTACCTTACCGGGATCTATATTTCTGGCCATTATTGCAATCATGCCTTCAATCGCGATTATCCTTGGCGTTAACAGTCAGTTTGCCAATTTCTTTGGTGGCCCCTCATTGTTGATTCTTGTGGGCGTGGTCTTGGATACACTACAACAAATAGAAAGTCATTTGTTAATGCGCCACTACGATGGCCTTATGAAGGCAGGCAGAATTAAAGGCCGCAGTCCTGTTCAGGCCGGTGGTCCGGTAATGTAATTTGCATGTCCAAAATTCATTACAAAAATCTCGAAGAGATAGAGAAAATCAGAGCAAGTGATCTTCTCGTTTCAAGAACTCTTGCTGAAGTAGCGAAGGTAATCGGGGAAGGTGTAAAGACTATCCGTCTCAACGAATTAGCGGAGGAATTTATCCGTGATCATGGAGCAGTTCCGGCTTTTTTGAATTACAATGGTTTCCCATATTCTCTTTGCATATCCGTTAACGATCAGGTTGTTCACGGATTTCCGGGAGAGCACACCATAAAAGACGGAGATATTGTTTCTGTGGATTGTGGAGTTGTTCTGGATGATTTTGTTGGTGATTCTGCCTATACTTTCCCAATTGGCAATGTAAATTCTGAGACCTTGAGTTTGTTGAAAGTGACAAAGGAATGTTTATTTCTTGCTATTGATAAAGCGGTTGTAGGAATGAGAATAGGAGATATTGGATTTGCTGTTCAGCAACATGCCGAGAAGAATGGCTTCGGAGTAGTAAAAGAGCTGGTAGGGCATGGTGTTGGATTTAAACTTCATGAAAAGCCCGAAGTGCCTAATTTTGGTAAGCGTGGTTCGGGCATAAAGCTTGAAGAAGGAATGGTCATAGCAATCGAGCCAATGATTAATGGCGGGAAAGCAGGAGTTAGATTTTGGGATGACGGTTGGACCGTGAGCACAATTGATAAAAAGCCTTCTGCTCATTATGAGCATTCGGTGGCGGTAAAAAGGGGTAAGGCTGATGTTCTTTCAACATTTGATTACATTGAGGAAGTTTTGAAACAAAAACATTGAAAATTAAATTTTTTTTATTTAATTTTGCATCCCTATTCTTTGAAGCCGAATGGATTGCCAGGCTGTTTTAAACCGATTTTTTATCGATTAAAACGAAGCAGCTCTGGTAAGGCCCACAAGAATAAGTAAAAACTTAAACACGATATGGCCAAACAGGCTTCAATTGAACAGGATGGAGTAATCACAGAAGCGTTGTCAAATGCAATGTTTCGGGTCGAGTTGGAAAACGGGCACGAGATTATTGCGCACATCTCAGGAAAGATGAGGATGCATTACATCAAGATCCTACCCGGAGATAAAGTGAAGCTGGAGATGTCTCCATACGATTTGAGTAAAGGAAGAATAACATACAGATACAAATAGAGAAAAGATGAAAGTTAGAGCATCCATAAAAAAACGTAGTGCTGATTGTAAGGTGATCCGTCGTAAGGGAGTACTATACGTGATTAACAAGAAAAACCCCAAGTACAAACAACGTCAGGGATAAAATTAATAGTTATAAGTAATAAGTTATAAGTTATAAGTCTCCGACTCTCAACTTGTAACTTAAGACTTAAAACTTACAACTTCAATAAAATATGGCAAGGATAGCAGGTATTGATTTACCAAGAAACAAAAGAGGAGAAATCGGACTTACTTATATTTACGGTATCGGAAGGTCAACCGCTCAAAGGATTCTCAAAGATGCAGGGATTGATGTTAATGTGAAGGTCCAAGATTGGACTGACCAGCAGTTAGCATCCATACGCGGTTTCATTAACGATGAAATCAAAGTTGAAGGTGCATTGCGGTCTGAGGTTCAGCTGAACATTAAGCGTTTAATGGACATTGGTTGTTACCGTGGACTTCGTCATCGTAAGGGTTTGCCTGTTCGTGGACAGCGTACAAAGAACAACTCTCGTACTCGTAAAGGTAAACGTAAGACCGTTGCAAACAAGAAAAAAGTAACTAAATAAGATCCTAGATATCCGAATGAAATCATAAATTATTTCAAATTCTGATCTCTTTAATTAATAATTTAAGCGGATATGAAGTGCCCAGTCCTTGTGATACATACTTCATGACTAAAACAAGAAATAGATAGGAGTGTCATCCTGATTATAATTCGGATAAGTCTCATGTCTCAAATCTAAACTAATGGCAAAAACAAAAAAAGTTACCAAAAAACGCATAGTAGTAGTTGAACCAGTTGGTGAAGCTCATGTGAATGCTACTTTCAACAACATCATTATAACGCTGACCAATCTTCAAGGTCAAACAATCAGCTGGTCTTCCGCAGGTAAGATGGGCTTTAAAGGTTCCAAAAAGAATACGCCTTATGCTGCAGGTCAGGCCGCAAGTGATTGTGCAAAGGTGGCTCATGATCTTGGACTTCGCAAGGTTCAAGTTTTTGTCAAAGGTCCTGGTTCCGGCCGGGAGTCTGCTATCCGTACCTTACAGACTGCAGGAATAGAAGTAACCACTATACAAGATATTACCCCGCTTCCACACAATGGTTGCCGCCCTCCGAAAAGAAGGAGAGTTTAATAAACAATAATTAATAAATCTTTTAAAGCTAAGATTCTCCCGGATTTGCCGAGATGATACTTTAAAAAACCAAAAAAATGGCTAGATACACCGGACCAAAGTCCAAAATTGCCCGTAGATTCAGAGAACTAATTTTTGGTCCTGATAAGGCATTAGAAAGAAAAAATTATCCTCCTGGGATGCATGGAACCTCAAGAAAAAGAGGTAAACAATCTGAATATGCAGTTCAGTTAATGGAGAAGCAAAAAGTTAAATACACCTATGGTGTATTGGAACGCTACTTTGAAAATTTATTCCACAAAGCTTCTGCTAAAGAAGGTATTACTGGTGATAACCTCCTCAAGTTCCTTGAAGCTCGTCTTGATAACACGGTTTATCGCTTGGGAATTGCTCTGACTCGTTCGGCAGCACGCCAGCTCGTTGGCCATAAGCACATCACTGTAAATGGGGAGGTTGTTAACATTGCATCCTACTCTTTACGTCCTGGTGATGTTATTGCGGTACGTGAGCGTTCAAAAAGTATGGAAGCGATTTCGTATGCAGTCGCTGCCAGAACAATTAATAAATTCAGTTGGTTAGAATGGAATCCAAATACCTTGACCGGTAAATTCCTAAACTATCCAAGCCGGGATGAGATTCCTGAAAATATTAAGGAAAATCTGATCGTCGAATTGTACTCTAAGTAAGCTATGATATAGCAGATTGAGATTCAGAAGTATAATCTCAAATCTGGTTTCATAACTAATTAAACATGATGAGTATTGAGGTAAGATCAGGAATTTGAGTCAAGCTTAATTTAATATCTCAAATCTCATTTCTCATATCCGTAAACAATAAACAAATTTGATAAATGGCAATTTTAGCATTTCAGAAACCTGATAAAGTTATCATGCAGAAATCTACGGATTTCGACGGAACATTTGAATTCAGACCATTGGAGCCTGGTTTTGGTGTTACGATTGGCAATGCATTACGCAGAATACTTTTATCTTCCCTGGAAGGTTTTGCAATTACTTCGGTTCGTTTTTCGGGGGTATCCCACGAATTCTCCACCATCAAAGGTGTGGTAGAAGACGTAACTGAAATAATTCTTAACTTAAAGCAGGTACGCTTTAAAAAGACCGGCGATTCCGGTGATCACGAGAAGATTTTCGTCATCATTAGTGGAAGCGATCAGTTCAGGGTCGGGGATATCAGCAAGTTTTCAAATAATTTTGAAGTTCTTAACTCTGATTTTGTGATATGTAATATGGAAACTTCAGTCACTCTGGAGATCGAATTGACCGTAAACAAAGGCAGAGGTTATGTTGCCGCAGAAGAAAATAAGAATGCAGATGCCGCTTTAGGTGTCATTGCAATCGATTCAATTTATACTCCTATCAAAAATGTAAAGTATTCTATTGAAAACTTCCGTGTTGAGCAGAAGACTGACTATGAAAAATTAGTTCTTGATATCACTACTGATGGTTCAATCCACCCTGAAGATGCATTGAAAGAAGCAGCTAAAATCTTGATCCACCACTTCATGTTATTCTCTGATGAGAATATCATGCTTGAATCTCAGGCTAAAGAGGAAACCAAAGAGGTTGACGAAGAAATTTTGCATATGCGAAAGATCCTTAAAATGGAATTGGTTGATCTTGATCTTTCTGTACGTGCTCTAAATTGCCTTAAAGCTGCAGATATTCGTTCACTGGCTGATCTAGTATCTTACGATGTGGCAGATATGCTCAAGTTCAGAAACTTTGGAAAAAAATCATTAACAGAAATACAGGATTTGGTTAAATCTAAAGGTTTATCTTTTGGTATGAACCTATCCAAATTTAAATTAGACCAAGAATAATTATAAGCGAAATGCATAATTCCCGATCCCGAAAGGTTGATTGACGGTATGCACGTGCAAAACCCAACTAAAAATGAGACACGGTAAAAAAGTAAACCATTTAAGTCGTACAGACAGTCACCGCAGAGCGATGCTGGCTAATATGGCTTCTTCGCTTATCCTACACAAGCGCATTACAACTACACTTGCAAAAGCTAAAGCCCTACGAGTTTATGTTGAGCCAATCATCACCAAATCAAAGGATGATACCACGCACTCACGTCGTACGGTATTTAGTTACTTACAAAACAAAGAGGTTGTTTCAATTCTTTTTCGTGATGTTGCAGCAAAAGTAGCTAATCGTCCCGGAGGCTATACCCGTATCCTGAAGATGGGCAATCGTTTGGGAGACAATGCTTCCATGGCTCTAATTGAATTGGTAGATTACAACGAAGTTTACAAAAGCGGTGAAGCAGCTGTTGAGAAAAAATCAACGCGTCGCCGTGGTTCTAAATCAAAGAAATCCGCCGAGACTTCTGCTGCAAAACCTACTCCGGTAATTGCGCCTCCTGCTGATACCGAACTTCAAGAATCTTCGGCCGAGCTCGTTGAAGAAAGCCCGGTAGTTGAAACTGAGGCGGCTGTTGAAGATGCTCCTCAGGCAGAAACAGAAGCAAGGGATGAAGAATCATCATCTGAAGCTGAAGAGAAGAAAGAAGAATAAATTTTCTATAAAACTTAAAGCCTGCATGATTCATGCAGGCTTTTTTTGTTGATAAGCCCTAATAATTAAGCTGAGTTCAATATAAGGAAAATTAAAAAATAGCCTTTAATGGATCTCATACTGCTCCGGACGCGAATAGTTTCATTTTAAAATAACCCCTTACCAAGGAGGTTTTTGCTTTCGCGTAGGGTCATTAAATATCCTGAGTTCGATATATGAAAGACAAAGAAATACCCATATCATGGTTCTCAAGGCGCTCCAAATGGGTATGATTTGATTTTGGAAAGCAATACCTGCGTGTTATCGCTTCCTTTAGTCCTTTCCTCCGGAGTATTTCCGGCAAGAAATGCTACCTGATTTCAGATGATCGGTAGCCGGAAGATACCTCCTTCGGCAAGGTTTAGTTTACCCGCTGCTGTTTTTCATTGGGAGGGGCAGTCCGCTAATAGAACCCCAGGCCCTGTGAAACAAACCCGGGTGGCAGCTCTATCTTTTTTGCCTAACTGAATGTTAGGTGAGCGATTCAACTTTCGGCAAAAAAATAGGGCAGAACAGGGGACCAGAATAAGCCGGGAGCAACAGACCCTGCTTTCCAAAAACGGATAAAAATAATCAGCCTCCGGCAAGAGGTACTATCGATCTCAGGTTAAATGAGAGCTGATGAGCCGTTCAGCCGCTGAAAATTTGGTTTATCTTGATTAAATACACTTGATTATTGAAATTTGGTGAAATAAATAAAAACCAGATCCTGTATTTTCAAGACAAAATATAAGAATAGGTATTCTGAAACTATTTTTTATGCCAGTGGCCATCGCCTGTCTGTTCCTTAATCATAAATTAAGGCTCCACTACATCCCTGTTTCTTCAAATTTACTGCCATCCTGTCATTTGCTGGAATGCTGTTTTTCATATCAATTAGGATATAGTACTGTCAATTCGCGCTAGACATTGTTTGGCACAAGGCTTGATAGTTGAGGATAAATAACCTGTAACAAAATAAAATTTATATATGGCAAAAATAATTGGTATAGACTTAGGAACTACAAATTCATGCGTATCAGTAATGGAGGGTAATGAGCCTGTAGTTATTCCAAACAGTGAAGGTAAGCGTACAACTCCTTCAATTTTAGCTTTCGTAGATAATGGAGAGCGTAAGGTAGGTGACCCGGCTAAACGTCAAGCAATTACTAACCCAACTAAAACCATTTCATCCATCAAACGATTTATGGGAAATAGCTTTGGTGAGGTGACTAATGAGATTACCAGGGTACCTTATCAAGTGGTCAAGGGAGATAATAATACACCAAGAGTAAAAATAGACGATCGTTTATATACCCCTCAGGAAATTTCGGCTATGATTCTTCAAAAGATGAAGAAAACTGCTGAAGACTTTTTGGGTCAGGAGGTTAACGAGGCTGTGATCACTGTTCCGGCATATTTTAATGATGCTCAGCGTCAGGCTACGAAGGAAGCAGGAGAAATTGCAGGATTGAAAGTATCTCGTATTATCAACGAACCAACGGCGGCGGCCCTTGCTTATGGACTTGATAAGGCGCATAAGGATATGAAAATTGCAGTTTTCGATTGTGGTGGTGGTACTCATGATGTATCTATTCTTGAGTTAGGGGATGGTGTTTTTGAAGTGAAGTCAACTGACGGTGATACGCATCTTGGTGGTGATGACTTTGATGCAGTAATCATTGACTGGATGGCTGATGAATTTAAAAGCGATGAAGGTATTGATCTGCGCAAAGATCCCATGGCTTTACAGCGTTTAAAAGAGGCGGCAGAAAAAGCTAAAATTGAGTTATCAAGTTCTGCCCAAACAGAAATTAACCTGCCGTATATTTCAGCAGGTGATGGTATGCCTAAGCACCTGGTGAAATCATTGACCCGTGCTAAATTTGAGCAACTTGCAGATAACCTGATTAAGCGTACCATTGATCCTTGTAAAAAAGCACTCAAAAATGCAGGACTTACTACATCGGATATAGATGAAATTATTTTGGTGGGTGGTTCAACCCGTATTCCGGCGATTCAGGAGGCAGTAAAAGCTTTTTTCGGAAAAGAGCCTTCCAAAGGAGTAAATCCGGATGAGGTTGTTGCCATTGGCGCTGCGATTCAAGGTGGAGTTTTAACCGGCGAGGTAAAAGACGTGTTATTACTTGATGTTACCCCGCTCTCACTGGGAATTGAGACCATGGGTGGCGTCATGACTAAACTGATCGAAGCCAATACCACTATTCCCTCCAAAAAATCTGAGGTCTTTTCAACAGCATCGGATAATCAGCCCTCTGTAGAGATACATATCCTTCAGGGAGAACGTCCAATGGCTAATCAGAACAGGACAATTGGAAGATTCCACCTGGATGGTATTCCACCTTCACCACGTGGTATTCCTCAGATTGAGGTTACGTTTGATATTGATGCTAATGGTATTTTACATGTAGCCGCAAAAGATAAAGCAACGAATAAGGAGCAGAAAATTCGTATTGAGGCTTCTTCAGGCTTGACAGATGAAGAAATTAAGAAAATGAAAGATGAAGCGGAGGCAAATGCTGAGTCTGACAAGAAAGCCCGTGAAGAAGTAGATAAACTAAATGCTGCTGATGCTTTGATCTTCTCAACCGAGAAACAACTTAAGGAGTATGGAGATAAACTGCCTGAGGATAAAAAAGCACCTATTGAAGAAGGTTTGAAAAAATTGAAGGATGCTCATGCTGCTAAAGACTTCGCTTCAATTGATGTTGCTCAGGCTGAACTTCAGACTGCCTGGAACGCGGCATCAGAAGAGATGTACAAAGCCTCTCAGGAAGCCGGTGCAGCTGCAGGTGCCGGAGCTGCCGATGCATCTTCTGCACAGGATGCAGGTGATCAGGTGACTGATGTAGACTTTGAAGAAGTGAAAGAAGACGATAGTAAATAAGATGAACTCTTATTTATTAACAAGGCTGTTCCCCATCGGGGAACAGCCTTGTTTTATTAAAGAGATTTAGTATCGCATACCGGGGTAGTAAACCAATTGGTTTTTATATGTCCGAGATTTCGGTGTCCAAAGATTGACAGTGAATCGACCGACAACATTTTCCGTTTTAACTCGTTCAATAAATGTGAGAAAACATTCTTCTTGCTTGGTTTTTCAGCTACTTGTTAGTATTCTATTGACTTCTATGGTCGGATTTGCCGGTAATGAACCGATAAGGCTTAGGGTTGAAAGGGTTCAAAATGGCAATTGGGATTATTTCATTGAAAAAGTTATCGATGACCGCAGTCCCGAACAAGGATTTGCAAATCTATGGCACCGGGATGGAACCGGGAAGTATAAAAGCTTCTCCTCTGAAATTAATGGCGGCAGTAAATTGGCAATTTCAAATTTCCTGATGTACGGATTGCCCCGAAACCCGGAGGCAAGACCCATGCAGATTCGTATTCTGGACTGTAAGATCAGAGAGAATAATGAGATCAAGCATGTCTCAGGTCAGGTAAGCCTAAAAGTGCAGTTTGAAATGGAGAAAGATTGGGGAACCCAAGTTCTGACCAGCTATGCCATGAAGCTGAACTACACCCGATCAATTAATAATCTGGAGTCTATCGAACCTCATTTACGCAAGGTTCTTGCTAATAGTTTGAAGTATATTCATCAATGGGTTAAGAAGGAGTCTGCAACAAATATTTTGTTAGCCAAAGGGCTACAGCTGTCATTTAAGAATTACGAAGAAGAAGACACGGATACTATTTATTATCACAAAGATAGAGCACTGAGTTTTGATGATTTTCGGGCAAAGCCTCCCAGGAATAACAAATTTCAGGCAGCTATTTTCCCATCATTCGGATATGATTTGCATCGCGAACTTAAAGAAGGATTTATTCACATTCATGTGATTCTTAAAGTTTATATGATACGAAGTGCTTCCTGGGCCTCAGCCCTGATAAAAAGCAATTATAGCCTAAACCATGAGCAGCGACATTTTGATTTAGTTAAATTAGTTTCGGAACGATTTAAGTCAAAGCTGATTTCAGAAAAATTGAATCTTGATAATTACGAGGGAATAATCAATGTTGAATACCTTGAATTCTACAGGGAAATGAACCGTTTGCAGGACAAGTATGATCAGGAAACCAATCATGGCATGAATAAACCGAAACAGGACGACTGGAATCGATGGATAGATGCAGAACTGAATATGCTGCAAACTACCCCAAATAAATAAATCTTGAATAAGGAGCTAGCTGCTTAATTTGCCGATTGAATCCGTCATGCAATTCCTTGCCCTCACTAATCCTGAGCCAGAAAATTAGGCCCATAAATTAACCGGATATTCACCTTGTGCAACCAAGCTATCAATACATTCCTGGACAATTGGTTTATCTTCGGCATAGGTTACTCCAAACCATTGGTTTTGTGTTGGAATGACCTTTGAGCTGGCTTTTCCTTCCCGTATTAGCCTTTCAGCAACAAGGGGAATGAAAAATTCTGCTTTCGGATTGTCTGCGTTAGCCAGTGCAAACTCGGTAAACATTCCGGCAGATAGCTCGAATATTTTTGGACTGAAGCCCCAAAAATTCATCGACACCCTGGAGTTTGACCTGATCGGATACTCACGGCCCTCTTCTTCAAAAACGATGTTTTTATTGCCGTTCTCATCGGGTTTAAAATAGACTTTAATGCGTTCGTGAATTTCAGCCAGGTTTCCGGCTTCATCTACCTCGCAAACTCCCCTCGAAACATAACCATGTTCTGAGAGTGTCTTGTCGATCTGAAAACCAATCATAGAAAACTGAGTGTCGGAAACCCCATTCATCAGGAATTCATACATTTTCTCATAGGATTCTCTGCCATAAAAATCGTCGGCATTGATGACACAAAATGGCTCTTTAACCGCATCTCTGGCCGCTAAAACAGCGTGTGCAGTTCCCCATGGTTTCGATCTTTCAATGGCTATGTCAATTCCAAAAGGTTTTAAGTCGAAACTTTGAAAAACATAATCCGTTTCAATTTTTCCATTCAATTTAGGCTCAAAAATGCCTTTAAAATTCTCTGCAAACTCTTCTTTTATTACAAAAGTGACCTTGCCAAAACCTGCCTTTATCGCATCATATATGGAATATTCAATAATAGTTTCCCCATTTGGACCGAATCCATCGGTTTGTTTCATGCTGCCATATCGGCTGGCCATTCCTGCTGCCAGGATCACTAAAGTAGGTTTCATACTATTTGTTGAATGTAATTTTGTTCTTATCTAATTTTATCGAGTGCTACAAAGATAAATTATTAATCTGTCCTTAATATCTTCCACGTGGTTTTTTACCGCTTAACATACCAAATAGACCTCTTACGATGGCGGTGCCGATTTGCCGCGTAATTGGAGCGTTAATGATTTCCTCAAATGTGCTTTTTTCTTCTTTGGAGCTTGGTTTATTTTCTATTTCCCGTTCCTTGTCAGTACTTTCTTCCTTCATTTTCTCCTGGATACGTCGGGTCAATATATCATAAGCACTTATAGGATCTATTACTTCCTGATATTTTTGATAAATCGGACTCGATTGCATCAGCGTATCACAATCTGCTTCAGACATGGGCCCCATAACTGCCCTTGGTGGAAATAAATGAGTGGCTGCAACTTCGGTAGGAATTCCTTTCTCATTTAAAACGGTAATTAAAGCTTGTCCTGTACCCAGGGAGGTAAGTACCCGATCTATTTCATAAAATTCTGACCGAGGGTAGGTATTTACTGTTTTCTTCAAGGCCTCGACATCATTAGGGGTAAAGGCCCTCAGGGCATGTTGTATTCTATTGCCAAGTTGCCCGAGCACAGAGTCGGGAATATCCATCGGACTTTGGGTACAGAAAAAAACTCCAATTCCCTTCGAACGGATCAATCTGATAATGGTTTCTATCTGTTCCAGAAAAGCCTTTTGTGAATCTTTGAAGAGTAAATGGGCTTCATCAAAGAAGAAAACAAGTTTAGGTTTTTCGATATCACCCGCTTCAGGTAGCGTATAAAAAATCTCTGCAAGTAAGCTTAAAAGGAAGGTTGAAAACAATACCGGTTGATTTTGAACGTCTGAGATATTTAAAAGACTAATGACCCCCTGGCCATCAACACGATTGAACATATCCTGAATATCAAATGATTTTTCGCCGAATATTTGAGAAAGTCCCTGTTGCTCAATGCTTACAATTTTTCGGAGGATAGTACCTGAGGTAGAGCCCGATATACTGCCATAACTTTCTTTAATCTCGGCTGCACCCGGTCCTCCCGATAGGTAAGAGATTACCTTTTTCAAGTCATTGAGATCGACCAGTTGGAGTTGATGATCATCAGCATATTTGAAGATAACTGACATTACTCCGGATTGTATTTGGTTCAAGTCTAATATCTTCGAAAGGAGAACAGGGCCAAATTCAAGCACACTGGCACGCATTTGGGCACCCTTTTTTCCGGAGAGTGAATACAACTCGACCGGAAATCCGGAAGGAGTATAACTTTTATTTAGGGCGGCAGCTCTTTCTTCAATTCTTGGATTAATGAATCCCGCCTGATTTAATCCGGAAAGGTCACCTTTGACATCCAGCATGAAAACCGTAACACCGGAGGCAGAGAGCTGTTCTGCAAGCAGTTGAAGGGTTCGGGTTTTTCCTGTACCTGTTGCACCTGCAATTAAGCCGTGGCGATTCATCATTCTCAAGGAGAGATTTACCTCGGCTTCAGAAATAATTTCACCATCCAGCAAGGCGGCTCCTAAATATATATGCTCTCCTGTGGTAGAATATGAGGCTTTTATTTTTTCAGTAAAATTGGAAACTCTATCCATACAATTGAATTAAATCAGTTCGAATAAGGAGCGGAGTTGACCATAACTCATCTACTAAAGTAAATTAAAATGCACATATCGAGATGAGAATTATTTATTCTTAACATATTTCTCCAGCCAGCTATCCATTTCCCATAGCATGTGCAACAGTGATTCCTTAGCCTGATAGGCATGGGATTCATGGGGTAGAAGCACCAGCCGGGCAGTGGCGCCATGTCCTTTCAATGCGGTATAAAACCGCTCACTTTGCATTGGAAAGGTTCCGGTATTATTATCAGCCTGCCCATGGATCAGGAGTAGCGGAGTTTTGATCTTATGAGCATAGGAAAATGGTGACATTCGATTGTACACTGCGGGGGCTTGCCAGTAGGTACGTTCTTCCGCCTGAAAGCCAAAAGGAGTGAGCGTACGGTTGTAGGCCCCACTTCGGGCGATTCCGGCAGCAAAAAGTTCGGTATGCGCTAAAAGATTGGCAGTCATGAAAGCTCCATAGGAATGGCCGCCAATGGCAATCCGCTTACGGTCGGCAACACCCATATCCACTAAATGATTGATAGCGGCTTCAGCGTTATATCTGATCTGTTCAACAAAGGTATCATTAGGCTCCGCATTGCTTTCCCCAACCACAGGCATGTCCGCATTATCGAGAACAGCATATCCTCTGCTTACCCAATATACAGGTGAGGCTTTCCCAATAGTACTAAATTTATGCGGAGAACCTTTGGTTTGACCTGCAGCAGCAATGGTCTTAAATTCACGTGGGTAGGCCCAAATTAATACCGGAAGTGGAGGATCCCCCGTTTTGAAACCCGCAGGTAAGTAAAGGGTTCCGCTAAGGCTAATCCCATCCAATCTCTGGTAACTTATCTGCTGCTTTTTAACGCCTTTCAGCATGGGATAAGGATCCCTGAAGTTCGTTAATCGGGTATAGCTTTTCTCTTCCAGATTTATTTTGAAATAATTGGGTACCGAATCACTGGATTCACGACTATTGATCATGAATTTTCCATTGTTAAAAAAAACGGGAAGTTCATAATGGGGAGAGGCAGATCGGAAAATGGTATCCATCAACTTGGTTTTGATATTGAATTTTTGGATGAAGGGTCGGGCTCCTTCGGGCGAGGCCCCATTGCTGATGGTAAAAATACCCACATTGTCAGGGTCACTGATTCGCTTGATTGCGTTAAATTCAGTCAGTAAAACAGGTTTGTTAAATTCATTTTTACGGGTCACCAATACTCCGGGATCACTGTAGCCATCTTCATAATAACGGTCGTAAAGATTAACTCTGAAATTAACATTAGAGGGCTTAATGAAAGACCTTCTCTCAAACCTTGTCTTCCACCAACGTTCAGTCAGAATAGCGACTTTATCATCACCCCACACAATAGAGCTAAATCTAAAATAACAATCTGCGAGTTTGAGTGGATATTGGTTAAATGGTGCCGCCTGGGTGTAAACCACGTCCCGAACGGTTGCCTGCTGCGCCGGATTACCATTATCCAGTGCTTCTACCCAATAAAGTACCGCACCTTTGTCGGCACGCCAGCCAAATGCTCTGGGGCCTTTCGGTACTCCGTCAAAACCGGCAGGTATATTTTCAGCGAGAGGAGCATCATATAGCTTTTTAATTAATTTTCCATCCTTTTCAAAAATGGAAGTGGTAAAAGGAAAAGCGTTAATCGGGACTTGATAGGAATAAGGTTTGGTGATGTTTGCCAGTAAAATAAATTTCCCGTCAGGCGAATACTCCATCGATCTGATGATTGCAGGTTTTAATAAATTTCGTGACTCTCCAAGAAGATTGACCTCTTTTAATTGAGAGGTAAAGTAAAAATCAAAAAGTTCCTCATCGTATGGAGTTTTCAGTAGATCCTGATAGGTAGGAACAGGAGCGGCTTTCCCTGAGGTTTCCTGAATGAGTGGGGCCTCCTGACTTGTAGATGGGGCTTTTAAGGCTGCCCTCCCGTCAGGGATAAATTTGGCGATCATACTGTTACCGTCCGGATTCCAGATCAAGGTGCTGCCGTAGGTATTGTTGAGAAAAAAATTGCTTAAACGATGGGCTTTAAAAGATGTTAAATCAGCAAGCCATAATTCAATTCCTTTTGTTCCGTTTTGCAGAAATGCAATTTTGCTTTCATCCGGAGACCAGGTAATCTCCGAAAGATCAGCATCATCGGGAAGCCCTGTCAGCGAATATTCGGTCCCGGAATGGGTGGCTATGACCCTTAAACTTTTAAATGTTTGAGCACGACTCAGGCCATTGTTCACAGGATTTATTCGCTGCCCGGCCAAACGAAGCTCGCTTTGGGATAGTTCGGCAATGGAAGGAAGATCCTGTTTCTCAAGTAGTAGCATCCACCGGCCATCTGAACTTATTCTTACCTCTGGGATGCTTGGAGCTTCAAATAAACTGAGTATGGGTTGAGGAGGCTGTTGATATGCGCGTATATCCTGTGCTGCAAGAAAATTGCAATTCACTAGGAATATGGTCAGCAGGATGATGATTGTTTTCATCTGTATATCAATTGTTTTTAATGGTTTCACCTATGGTGTTTTGTTCTTACCCGATAGCTATTCGCAGGTGTTAACGGTAAATATCTCTATAATTCTTTCAAAATCACAATACCCAGGCCTTGCGCATGTCCCCCTTTGGAGGGGCTAGGGGGAGGATTAGTGCATGAGGTCTTTCGGCTGGTCGGTGACAACACCGACCATAGGGAAGGCTGGTTCAAAGTCTGTGATTTTTCTAAAACCACAATCCATTAGGCACCTGATTAATACTATTTTATCGATCTAAAATCATGGCCAACCTCAATACTTAACAAAGACTCGTAAATCAGTCGGATCACATTATCAACATCTTCTTTGTGAATCATTTCAACCGTGGTATGCATATATCGTAAGGGGAGCGAGATCAATGCAGAAACAACTCCATCGTTAGAATAAGCGAAGGCATCCGTATCTGTACCCGTAGAACGTGAAGAAGCCTGCCGTTGAAATGGGATTTTGTTTTTTTCAGCTGCCTTGATCAATAATTTATTCAAATTGGTTTGAACCGCGGGTGCGTAGGAAACCACCGGGCCTTTTCCGCAGGCAAGATCACCCTGGGTAATCTTGTTAATCATCGGTGTTTGCGTGTCATGCGTTACATCGGTGATAATAGCCACATTGGGCTTGATCCGATGAGCAATCATCTCTGCTCCTCGTAAACCAATCTCTTCCTGAACTGAATTGACAATGTATAAGCCAAAAGGCAGTTTTTTCTTGTTCTCCTTGAGCAAACGGGCAACTTCTGCAATCATAAATCCGCCTGCCCGGTTGTCAAGAGCTCTGCCAACATAATAACGATCATTCAAAACCATGAACTCGTCTTCATAAGTAATGACACAACCCACATGAACGCCCAATGCCTCGACCTCTTCTTTTGTAGTACACCCGCAATCCAGGAAAATATTTTTAAGCGTTGGGGCTTCTTCTTTTTCACCATTTCGCGTATGGATTGCCGGCCAGCCAAATACGGCTTTAACAATCCCCTTGTCGGTATGAATATTGACTCGCTTGGATGGTGCTATTTGATGATCAGATCCGCCATTTCTGATGACATATATTAATCCGTCTTTGGTAATGTAGTTCACAAACCAGGAAATCTCATCTGCATGAGCCTCAATCACAACTTTGAATGCAGCCTTAGGGTTAATTACAGCAACAGCGGTACCGTAATTATCAACCATATAATCGTCAGAGTAAGGTTTTATATAATCAAGCCACATTTTTTGTCCGTCCCACTCAAATCCGGTTGGAGAAGGATTATTAATATACTTTTCAAAAAATTCCAGTGATTTTTTTGTCACCACCGGGATATGCTTTTGTTCCTTTTTCTTTGCCATTTTTTTATTCTTCGTCTGTTTTAAATTTTAATCGTTTCGCTAAATTCTAAATTATACCGCTAAAATTGTAGTACACCAAGCATCAAATTGATTTTATCAGACCCTTCACTACCCTCATAGGAAGTATTGAATGGATTAATTAGGTTCGGTATAATGTACAAAAGCACGAATAATTTAGTTATTAATTTTGACTGCCTGAAATTCTTGGTTTAGGATTTTCTCCATGATTACAAAATCATATCCATCTTTATAATAGGTATGTTCTGTCTCTGTAAAACCAAACTTAGCATAAAATGTTGCTGCTCTTTTACGTGCATTACACCAGATCTTTGGATAATGTTCACCTTTGATATCATTCAATAAATAGCTTAAAAGTTCAGACCCAAAGCCCTTACCTTGATGGTGTTCTAATGTTGCAAATTTTCTGAGTTGCAAAAATTCGCCTTTCTTGAATAAGGAAACAACACTGATCAGTTCATTTTCATGAAACAAACCATAATGCATACCCTCTTCATCGTCCTCAAGCATGGCCTTGCCGAATTCTTGGTCCGGATACAATACCCTCCGGCGAATACGCCAGGTTAATTCAGGGGGTATTTGTTCAATATGTGACAAGATTAGCAGAGCTTACAAAGGGATGTTCCCATGTTTTTTTCTAGGATTATTGACCACCTTGTTCTCCAGCATTTTGAAGGCTTTAATCAGTTTTTTCCTGGTTTGGGATGGTTCAATAACTTCATCAATAAAACCTCGTTCTGCCGCCCTGTATGGATTGGCAAAGAGATCGGAGTATTCCTTTTCCTTCTCAATCCAGCGGGCATTTGGATCTTCGGCTGAGCTATTCTCTTTTTTGAATATTATTTCAGCAGCACCCTTGGCCCCCATTACAGCGATTTCAGCACTTGGCCAGGCATAATTCATGTCGGCACCAATGTGTTTAGAGTTCATTACATCATAAGCGCCCCCATAAGCTTTACGGGTAATGACCGTAATTCTAGGGACCGTTGCTTCACAAAAGGCATACAATAATTTGGCTCCGTTACTAATGATGGCATTCCATTCCTGATCCGTGCCGGGTAAAAATCCGGGCACATCCTCAAGGACAAGCAGCGGGATATTAAAACTGTCGCAAAAGCGAACAAAACGCGCACCTTTAACCGAAGATTTAATATCCAGTACACCCGCCAAAAAAGCAGGTTGGTTAGCCACAATACCGAGGCTTCTGCCCGCCAATCGTGCAAAGCCAACCACAATATTTTCGGCATAATCTTTATGAACTTCCAGAAAAGAACCTTCATCAGTAATTTCTGAAATTACCTCACGGATATCATAGGGCTGGGTCGTATTTTCTGGAATCAGTTCATCAAGTTTTGGTCTTAATTCATCCTTACTTTCATAGCTAAGTGCCGGAGCAAGCTCCTCACAGTTCTGAGGCATGAATGACAGCAGTTTTTTTACATGATGGATGGCATCGAGTTCATTAGTACAGGCAAAATGGGTGACTCCTGATTTGGAAGCATGGGTGGCAGCTCCACCCAGTTCTTCTGAACTCACAATCTCATGGGTGACGGTTTTTACCACATTCGGCCCTGTTACAAACATATAAGAGGTGTTCTCAACCATTAAGACGAAATCTGTAATTGCAGGCGAATAAACCGCCCCTCCGGCACATGGCCCCATGATTGCTGAAATTTGAGGTACAAGTCCGGAAGCCATTGTATTTCGGTAGAATATATCTGCATAACCTCCCAAAGAAACAACCCCCTCCTGAATGCGGGCACCACCAGAATCATTTAGTCCGATGAGCGGCGCGCCGTTTTTTAGTGCAAGATCCATGATCTTGCATATCTTCTCGGCATGTGTTTCAGATAGTGAGCCTCCAAAAACTGTAAAATCTTGAGAAAATACATAAACAAGTCGGCCATTGATTGTTCCATATCCGGTCACCACCCCATCACCCGGGTAATGTTCTTTTTCCATCCCAAAATCAATCGAACGGTGAATGACCAACATTCCAATTTCTTCAAAAGAGCCTTCATCCAGCAAAAAATGCAAACGCTCTCGTGCAGTAAGTTTCCCTTTATTATGCTGACTTTCAATTCTTGCCTGACCACCTCCCAATAGGGCCTGTTCTTGTTTTTTATGTAGGAGTTGAGTTTTCTTGTTCACAATTTTGCGGATTAAATGGAAATTCAGGAACTGTGAAATTACTAAAAAATGACTAAAGCAACCTAAATCCTGAAGTTTTTATAAATTCTTTGCATCTATTTGACATTCCATTTTTGAGTAATCATTAATCCTCCAACAGAACATGAACCCATGTTAAGTTAATGTTAAATAATCCTTATTTTAGCAAAAAAAATATTCGGATGTTATTATTTAGGCTATTATCATTAGTGGTTTTCTCTCTTTTATGGACGAATGTATTCGCCCAGCGGGAAAGGGATGAGCGCGCGATGATCCATAATTTCAAGGGTTTACAGTATAAAACTCCCGATTCATCCATTTATATAAATTTTCGATTCCGTATGCAGAATCGAATTGGAGCCTTTACCACTTCGGGATCAGATCTTGGGTTTAATGAATATGAAGCAAGGGTTCGTAGATTAAGAATGCGGGTTGATGGTTTTATTATGAATCCAAAATTAACGTACAGCGTTCAATTGGCTTTTAGTCGTGGAGATCAGGATGTAGACAATACCGGAATTGCTAATATTGTGAGGGATGCCATCATTTTTTATTATTTTACTCCAAAGTTTTACCTTGGATTTGGTCAGAATAAACTACCAGGGAACAGGCAAAGAGTGAATTCTTCAGGCCAATTGCAGTTTGCCGACAGATCCATCGTCAATGGGGCAATGACTTTGGATCGGGATTTCGGACTCAAAGCCTATTATCACAATAAAATCGGTGAAATGGATTTTCATCTCAAAGGTGCCATTACCACAGGTGAAGGAAGAAGTGTGAATTCAACCGATAACGGACTGGCATATACCGGAAGAATAGAGTTATTGCCATTAGGCGCTTTTACAGGTGAGGGGGATTATTCGGAGGGCGACCTGGAGCGCGAACCTAAACCAAAGATTTCAATAGCAGCAGGTTATAGCATGAATAAAAAAACAAATCGGACCGGTGGGCAACTTGGGAAGGAACTTTATAATCCTGTCGATATGGCAACCTTGATGATTGACGCCATTACAAAATACAAGGGCTGGGCTTATTCTGTGGAGTACATTAAAAGACATGTCGATAATCCGCTAAGCTTTAGCAGTTCCGGAAGCCTTAGGTATGCGTTTACCGGGAACGGCATCAATCACCAGGCATCTTATGTTTTTCCTTCTAATCTTGAATTCGCTTTCAGGTATTCGAGCTTGACACCCTCTATCAAAATCCTTGCTCAGGAAGGGAGAAAAAATATCCTGGAATTAGGGGCTACAAGATATTTGAATAAACATCGGGTAAAAATGCAGCTAAATGTGAATTATTTGGCAAATAATGGAAATTACGCCTTTAGAAATCCCGGAAATAAGTGGGGTATTTTAACTCAATTTGAACTGGGTATCTGATCGATTCTGAATAAAATTGATGTAACGATTATAATCTCATTATAATTTTTAGTATATAATTTCAAGTTTATTTTAGATTTGTAAATTGTTATCGAAAATAAATAAATTTAGCGCTCCGATTTACTGAAGCAAGCATTCGCCAAACAGTGGTTTAGTTTCATCTTTTTATCAATCTTTTTGGTTAAGATGATCATTTCCCTTGCGCCCCTGGCCTCTATTCATCTTGACAGCAAGATAATGAGCGCAGTAATCATGCAACTTGAAATCGAATCCAACTCAGGCCCCGTTGATCAGACCAAGGATTCCATTTTAAAACATGAATACTTGAATAGTATTTTTAACTTCAACTTCGAATACGCTCAATATCTCATCTCAAGTAGAAAATATCTTGCCATGCAAGATTTTCATATTGAGTCGTTTTTCCCATCCATACCCACTCCGCCACCTAACTGCTAGCTTTTTGGTCTGATTCCTGATTGATAATCCTTCGGGTTTTCAGCATCAGTTCCATAGCTAGTTCAATTTCTTTTCCATCTTTTAAAGGATGATATTTAAACTAGTTGAATTTCTTTTCGATCTTTTAAAAGATCGGATTTAAACTTGAACAAGGTGACATTTCATAATGGATAGGGAAAAGGGTTAAATACCTTTATTTTTCTTCCTTTAAAATAAATTTATGAACAATCTACAAAGTAATACTGCCTTCTTAGATTTTGGCCAATACTTTTCAAAAGCAAATTTATCAAGGGATTTACCCTCCAGTATTGTGGTATTTTTGGTGGCCTTGCCCCTCTGTTTGGGCATTGCTTTAGCATCCGGTGCGCCTTTGTTTGCCGGAGTACTAACCGGAATTGTTGGTGGAATTGTAGTGTCGGTAGTCAGCGGATCTCAATTGAGTGTAAGCGGGCCTGCTGCAGGCTTAACCGTAATCGTTTTTGGAGCAATTGCCTCCTTAGGTTCCTACCAGACTTTCTTGCTTGCCGTAGTTATTGCCGGAGTCATCCAGATTTTTCTGGGAATTTTAAAAGCGGGAATTATTGCAAACTATTTTCCTTCATCTGTTATAGAAGGAATACTTGCAGCCATTGGCATAATATTGATTCTGAAGCAATTACCTCATGCCCTGGGAATAGATTCTGATTTTGAGGGGGATGAAAGTTTTTTTCAGGCAGATCATGAAAATACATTCACCGCCATTTATGGGGCAGTTAACAAACTTTCATACGGTGCAGTAATCATCAGTGTAGTTTCCTTGTTGATCATGATCTTCTGGCCTAAGATAAAAAGACTCTCAGCGATACCTGCCCCGGTAATCGTGGTGGTTCTGGGTATCGTTATGGGTGTTTTATTTCAAAATACGGGCATCGCATTAAGTTCCAAACAGTTGGTGACAATCCCCATTGTAAGCTCCTTTGAACAATTTATAGGCTTGTTTTCATACCCGGATTTTAGTCAGGTAACGAATCAGCAAGTTTGGACGGTAGCGATTACCTTGGCAGTTGTAGCGAGCATTGAAACTCTTTTGAGTATTGAGGCGGTTGATAAAATAGATCCGCTGAAAAGAATTTCACCAACCAACAGGGAGCTTGTTGCTCAGGGTTTCGGAAATATAGCAAGTGGCATGTTAGGAGGAATGCCCATGACTTCAGTTATTGTAAGATCTTCCCTGAATGTAAATTCAGGAGGAAAAACAAAGATGTCGGCAATTTTTCATGGATTTTGGCTTTTATTATCCTTGCTTTTTATTCCGATGATCCTGAATAAAATTCCTTTGGCTTGTCTTGCGGCCATCCTTCTGATCACCGGGTACAAGCTCGCTAAAATCGATTTATTCAAGAAAATGTATCAGAGTGGTAAAGATCAGTTTATCCCCTTTTTGGTGACCGTGTTGGCTATCGTCTTTACCGACTTATTAAAAGGTGTAGCCATCGGAATGCTGGTTGGTATTTTCTATATTTTGAAAACCAATCTTCGAAATCCTTATTTTTACAAATTTGAGCAAAGTGACGGCAAAGATATGATCCGGATTAAACTGGCACAGGAAGTATCCTTTTTAAACAAAGCAGCCATTCAATATACCTTGAAAAATCTTCCTGAAGGCTCACATGTTATTATTGATGGTACAGAATCCATGTTTATAGACCGGGATGTACTTGAAATAATTCACAACTTTAAACATCATGCCTTTTCTAAAGGAACTGTAGTAGAAATTTTAAATGTGAAAAAGCAGTACTATATCCCAAATCTTAATGAATTAATTTATAATCCAATAAAAAATAAAGAACATGCCTAAAGAAAATAGAAATAAGAATGCTACTCAATTGCCCGAAGTTAAATCAGAAAAGCAAAAGCGGACCTACCAAGATCTGTTAAAAGGCAATAGAAATTGGGTAAAAGCCGAAACGGAAAAGGATCCCAGTTTCTTTGATAAGTTAGCCGCCGGTCAGGAGCCGGACGTTCTTTGGATCGGTTGCTCTGACAGTCGGGTGCCTGCAAATGAGGTGACCAATACTCGTCCGGGGCAAGTATTTGTTCACCGGAACATTGCCAACGTGTGCTTACATTCAGATATGAATATACTTAGTGTGCTCGATTATGCGGTAAACGTATTGAAGGTAAAGCATGTTATTGTTTCAGGACACTATGGTTGCGGTGGGGTTGCTGCCGCGCTTAGTAATCAGCAATTTGGCCTTATCGATAATTGGCTCAGGCATATTAAGGATGTTTATCGTTTGCATAGCCATGAACTCGACCGAATTACAGATCATCAAAGCAAATTGAATCGCCTGGTTGAACTGAATGTGGTAGAACAGGTATACAATTTATGTAAAACCACCATCGTTCAAAATGCCTGGAGAGAACGTGATGATTTGGAATTACATGGCTGGGTTATTGATTTGAAAACCGGTCTCGTAAAAGACTTAAAGGTAACTACCAAATCAACTGAGAATGTTGGTAAGGTGTTTAAACTAGATGAATCGAAGTTAAAATAGAATACAGACCACTCCCCCCAGTGGTCGGTGTGGTCACCGTAGCCCTGTTGTTGGTGTTGTCACCGTACCCCTGTGGTCGGTGTTATCACCATAGCCCTGTGATCGGTGTTGTCACCGTAGCCCTGTGGTCGGTGTTGTCACCATAACCCTGTGATCGGGGTGGTCACCATAGCCCTGTGGTCGGTGTGGTCACCATACCCCTGTGGTCGGTGTTGTCACCATACCCCAGTGGTCGGTGTTGTCACCATACCCCTGTGGTCGGTGTTGTCACCATACCCCTGTGGTCGGTGTTATCACCATAGCCCTGTGATCGGTGTGGTCACCATAGCCCTGTGATCGGTATTGTCACCGTACCCCTGTGGTCGGTGTTGTCACCGTACCCCTGTGGTCGGTGTTGTCACCGTACTACTACCCCCTGTGATCGGTATTGTCACCGTACCCCTGTGGTCGGTGTTGTCACCGTACCCCTGTGGTCGGTGTTGTCACCGTACTACTACCCCCTGTGATCGGTATTGTCACCGTACCACTACCCCCTGTGATCGGTTTTATCACCGTACCACTCCTCAAAGCTCCTTTGACACTGGTTATTCTTTATCCAAAAATGGATAACGATAATCTTTAGGAGGGTCAAAGCTTTCTTTAATCGTTCTTGGAGATACCCATCGTAATAAATTAATCATGGATCCGGCTTTATCATTCGTCCCCGATCCTCTGGCACCTCCAAATGGCTGCTGCCCTACCACTGCGCCTGTACACTTATCGTTGATATAAAAATTACCTGCTGCATTTTTCAAGGCATGTGTGGCCTCAGTCAGAACATAACGATCTTGTGCAAAAACCGCCCCGGTCAAGGCATAATTGGAAGTTTGATCGATGATTTTAAGTGTTTTTTCAAATTCGCTGTCTTCAAAAATGTAGATGGTAAGAATGGGTCCGAATAACTCTTCACACATCGTGACATAAAATGGATCTTTTGTCAACAAGATGGTGGGCTCAATGAAATAGCCCTTGGTTTTGTCATAATTACCTCCGGCAATAATTTCCAGATCATTATCATTTTTTGCCCTTTCAATATAGGCGACCAGTTTATCGAATGATTTTTCATCAATGACTGCATTGATAAAGTTACCGAAATCTTCGGTCGGACCCATTTTCAGGCTAGCCAGATCCCGCATTAAAATCGAATTTATTTGAGGCCATACGGAAGCCGCAATGTATACCCTTGAGGCTGCAGAGCATTTCTGAC
Source organism: Bacteroidota bacterium (assembly GCA_016868395.1). Lineage (GTDB taxonomy): Bacteria > Bacteroidota > Bacteroidia > Sphingobacteriales > Sphingobacteriaceae > Daejeonella. Next base: position 26,546 of record VGGW01000007.1, read on the forward strand.
CCTGATATTCAAAGGCAGCTCGCAGGATAGCCGTGGCGGAGGCCTCCACATCCGCCGAACCATGCACCAGAATAAAATCTTTTCCGCCGGTTTCTCCTACAATTCTGGGGTAAGATCTGTACAAGTGAATGTGATTGCCGATTGTTTTCCAAATATCTTGAAATACCGCTGTCGATCCGGTAAAATGAATACCTGCAAAGTCAGGGTGATTAAATATGACTTCTGCTGCAATCGGTCCCGGAACATAAACCAGGTTGATGACCCCCTCAGGTAAACCCGCTTCCTTGAAAATCTGCATCAATACATTGGCAGAATAAATCTGAGTGTTGGCCGGCTTCCAAACCACCACATTGCCCATCATAGCTGCAGAAGTAGGCAGATTTCCTGCAATGGCCGTGAAGTTAAAGGGAGTCAGGGCAAAAACAAATCCTTCAAGCGGCCTTTGTTCCACACGATTCCAGCTACCTTTGGGCGATACAGGCGGCTGCTGTGCATAAATTTCACACATATAGCTGACGTTGAACCGCAAGAAATCAATGAGCTCACAAGCTGCATCAATCTCTGCCTGATAGGCATTTTTTGATTGACCTAACATAGTGGCCGCATTCAGTTTATAACGATAAGGCCCTGCAATCAGGTCGGCAGCCTTTAAAAAAATGGCTGCACGTTGTTCCCATGGTAAATTTTCCCAGGCCGATTTAGCCTTTAAAGCAGTATTAATGGCCATACCAACATGTTCATGACTTCCTTCATGATATTTCCCAAGCAAGTGCTGATGATCATGAGGAGGAAAAATATTAACCTGTTTTTGAGTTCTGACTTCTTCAGCGCCAATATACATTGGAATGTCAATCACCCTTGAGCGAGCCGCTTCAATAGCCTCTTGTAATAATTTTCGTTCTTTAGATCCCGGTGCATAATTCAAAACCTGCTCATTCACCGGATCAGGAACATTGAAAAATCCTTTAAGCATAATTGGTTAATTAGTTAGGTCAAAGATAAAGTTTTAGATTAACCTGAGATTGATATAAGAAAGATAAAAAAATGTCATTTTAATTGATTTCAAGATTCTGCGGACTCATATGATTTGATTTTGGAAACCAATACCTGCGTTTTATAGCTCATTTCAGCCCTTTCCTCCGGGGTATTTCCGGCAAGAAATGCTACCTGATATCAGATAATCCCTAGCCGGAAGATACCTCCTTCGGCAAGGTTTAGTATACCCGATGCTGTTCCCCTGTGGTCGTCCCCTGTGGTCGTCCCCTGTGGTCGGTGTTGTCACCGTACCCCTGTGGTCGGTGTTGTCACCGTACCACTTCCCCTAGAGTCAGTGTTGTCACCCTACCACGCACTCAATCCCCAAATCAATCTTTCATCAGAAATTTCTTATGCTTGATTCTGATACCATGACTAGCTTCCAATCAATTATGTATTTTTGCATTAAGTTCAATGATGAAATTACTCCGACTGCTCTTATTTCCATTTTCTATTCTCTATGCCATTGGAGTGATAGCCCGTAATCTGGCTTACGATCTGGGTATTTTCAAATCTCAGCAATTTGATTTGCCGGTCATTTCCATTGGAAATTTATCCGTCGGTGGTTCGGGGAAAAGTCCGATGACCGAATACCTGATCCGTTTATTGAAAGATAAGTATAAACTCGCCACATTAAGCAGGGGTTATGGTCGGAAAACATCGGGCTTTCGACTGGTAGATTTGAATTCCATGAGTTCCGAATCGGGTGATGAACCCCTGCAGTTTAAACGTAAATTCCGGGATATTACCGTTGCCGTTTGTGAGAACAGGGTAGAGGGGATCAATCGTTTAATATCAGATCACGAACTAATCCTGCTCGATGATGCTTTTCAGCATCGGGCCCTAAAACCGGGATTAAGCCTCCTGCTGTTCGACTATCGCACTTTGTTTGAACCACAATGGTTTTTACCTACAGGCGATTTACGGGAGTCCATGTGGTCTGCTCATCGTGCTGATCTGATCATTATTTCAAAGTGTCCTCAAAATCTGCAAGCAGACCAAGAGCAGTTGATTCGAAGCAGATTTCAAAATAAGCAGGTGTTTTTTTCTTATTTGAGTTATGGGAATTTGAAATCAGTAGATGGGCAAATTCCCGACAAGGATCTGTATTCTATTAATAAAAAAACCAAGATTATTGTTTTAAGCGGGATCGCGAATGCGGCTCCATTACTCAATGAATTAGCCTCCTATGGGCCCGACGTGATCCATCATGAATATCCGGATCATCATCAGTTCAGCGAAAAAAATATCACTAAACTTGTAAATACATTCCATGGCCTTAGCGGGGATGATAAGTTGATCATCACCACCGAAAAGGATGCCCAACGTTTAAACACGGAAGTATTCAGAGAAAAGTTAAAAGGAATTAACGTATATTTTCTTCCGGTTGAAGCCAGATTTAAGGAGCCTGAAAGGACGGAATTTAATAATTTAATAGAAGGATATGCATCAAAAATTGGAGGCAACTACCGAATACATCAGGAAAAAGATAGGTGATTTTGAGCCTGAAGTCGGAATTATTTTGGGTACAGGTCTGGGAGGTTTGGTAGATGAGATTGAAATTCAGCACAGTTTGTTGTACGCTGACATTCCTGATTTTCCGATTTCAACCCTTGAATTCCATTCCGGGAAATTAATATTTGGCATGCTGAGTGGGAAAAAGCTTGTTGCCATGCAGGGGCGTCTTCATTATTATGAAGGTTATGACATGAAGGAAATCACCTTTCCTGTCCAGGTAATGAAGATGCTTGGCATTCAAAAATTACTTGTTTCCAATGCAAGTGGGGCCTTAAATCCGGAGTACCGAAAAGGTGATTTGATGATTATTCATGATCACATCAATATGCAGAGTGATAATCCCTTACGTGGCAGAAATTCGGAAAGCCTGGGTCCGCGTTTCCCGGATATGAGTGAACCCTATGACCGCGATCTTATTTCCAAGGGAATGGACATTGCAAAAAGAAACCACCTCCGATGTCATCAGGGGGTTTATGTTTCGGTAAATGGCCCAAATCTCGAAACCAGAGCTGAATATCGGTTTTTACGAATTATTGGCGCCGATGCTGTTGGGATGAGTACTGTACCTGAGGTAATTGTGGCCAGGCACATGTCGCTCCCGGTTTTTGCCATTTCTGTATTAACCGATGAGGGTTTTCCGGATACCTTAAAACCGGTATCTCTTGAAGAAATCCTGCAGATTGCCAGGGAAGCCGAACCTAAAATGACCCAAATATTAAAAGACCTCATTCTGGAACTTTAATGATCAATCGCTCAGTCCTTATTTTCTTTTTTATGCTGTATCTCGCTCATACAGATGCAATTGCGCAAAGGACAATCAGGGCGCAGGGAAGTGTTGGTTCATCAGGTATGACACGTCAAACCGGCGAGCGGGACACCTCACTCAATAAAACCAGTGATGCGGACTCCGTTTACTACTATGCCAGAGATATTCGTTATACCAACCTAAAATTACTCAAGGAAGGTACGCAGACCAGTGGACTGGATACCGCCCTGTATAATTTCCAGAATTATAGCCCTCTGTACCAGCCGAAGATGCCTACTATCGGACTAGGGAATAATGGTATTGCTTATCGGGAGCTGCTTTTTAATCCCAGAAAAACCATTGGATTTGATGCCGGCTTTCATAGTCTTGATCTCTATCGATTGGTTCAGGATTCCTTAAAATTTTATCGGGCTAAATCCCCCTATACGGAATTGTATTACGTTAATGGAAGAATACATGAACAAACTTTTAAGGTTACTCACTCTCAGAACATAAAACCTAATTTAAACTTTGGGGCTCAATATAACCGCCTCTCCGGGGATGGTTTTTATGTCAATCAAAAAGCCGATCACCTAAATGCAGCCCTCTTCGTATGGTATGAATCGCCAAAAAAGCGATACAATTTGATAACGGATGTGATATTCAACACCTTGAAAGCGGCCGAAAACGGATCCACCAGGAACGATACCATTTTTAAGGCGAGTTCTCTGGATAAAAAAGCCGAGCCGGTTTATTTAAAAGCAAGCGGTGCTGACCGTCCGATGCAGACCTGGCGGCAGACTCAGTTCTTCGTGAAACAGCTTTATTATGTCGGCAGAATCGATAGTATGCAGGCTCCTGATTCTTCTCAAAGAATATTGCCCACACAACGTTTATCCCATACCTTAACCTACACCCGAGATCAGTATAAATTTTTTAGAAATGAGGAGGATGTGTTCGGTGCATTTCCTGCCCTTCCCTCCCAATCCTTTACCCTAACCAATGATTCAACGAAAGTATCAAACTTGAGGAATGAGTTTTCCTATAGTTTTTTCCTTAGACCCAAGGCCTTGAGCTTCATAAAAAATGAACTGAAATTAGATCTGGGAATCCAGAATGATTTATACCATTATGAACAACTGTCCTATAAATCCAATTTTTCTAATACCATGCTCAAAGCCGGCCTGGGATACCGCTTTAGTGATCAGGTCAATATTGATGCTGACTTGAATCAAATTGTTCAGGGAAATAATGCCGGTGATTATTTATACGAAGCCAATACTAGTTTTCTATTGAGTAAATCGATAGGTAGAATCATTCTGGGAGCTTATACCCAGAATAAATCTCCTAAGCAAATGTTTGAACGTGTTGATTATCAATATCATAGCTGGAACAGAAATTTTGAAAAATCAAAAATCAGTAATCTTTCCTTTTTGTATGAAAACATGAAGTATAAACTGGCAGCAAAGGCAGAATATTTTTTAATAGGTAATTACCTCTATTATAGAGAGACTAGTCGCACAAAACAGATCAGTCCTGACCAGCTGGGTAACACGATAAACATGCTGAAAATTAGCCTTTCAAAGGATTTTAAGTTTGGCAAGTTTAACCTTGATAACCATATTGTGTATCAAAAAACCGATTTTCAGGATATTATTCGTACCCCCGAGATCTATACTTATAATAGTTTTTATTATTCAAGCCGATTTTTTAAGGTACTTTATACCAACTTGGGTTTTGATCTTCGTTTTAATACTCCTTTCCAAGCTCCGGCTTATGCCATTAATGTGAGTCAATTTTATAATGACAATAATCCTTTGGAATATTCCACCTACCCTGTAATGGATGTTTGGGTCAGAGCTACCTTGAAGCGGGCAAACCTCTTTCTGAAATATGATTATGTCAATCAGGGTTGGCTTTCAAGAGGGTATTATACCGTCCGGTCTTATCCCATGCAGGATCAATTATTAAAATTTGGAATTAGCTGGAAATTCTATAATTAATTGATTTTAGTACCCAATCACCAATAGGGTTGTGGTTTTAGAAAAATTATAGACTTTGAACCAGCCTTTTGTCCCCCTTTGGAGGGGGACGCGCAGGACCAGAGCGCCGGCAGGGGGAGGATTCCCCCCTATGGTCGGTGTTGTCACCGACCAGCCGAAAGACCTCAAACACCCATCCTCCCCCTACCCTCTCCAAAGGAGGACATGCACAAGGCCCTGGAATCGTGGTGGCAGGCTATCTTAAGGGATAATTTACCGTTTTTTGATCGAACGTTTTATATTCTGAACCTCTTTACTCCTTCATTTTCGGGTAATTGGATATTATTTTTCGGATAATGTCTAATTTTTACGTTTTCTATAGGTATGGCTATTCCTTTTTAAGGTCGTTTTATGTAACTTCGCTCGAAATTATAATTGGAATTTAATTAAGATCAAGCAAATAAGATGGCATTTGATTTGGACATGATCAAAAAGGTTTATGACAACTACGGTTCGCGGATTGCGGCTGCACGTCAAGTTGTGGGTAAGCCACTTACACTAACAGAAAAAATTTTATACGCCCATTTATGGGATGGAAACGCAACAGAAGCCTATAAGCGCGGTGTCACTTATGTTGACTTTGCTCCCGACCGTGTGGCGATGCAAGATGCGACCGCACAAATGGCTTTATTACAGTTCATGCAGGCCGGAAGACCTACTGTGGCTGTTCCTTCGACGGTACATTGCGATCACCTGATACAGGCAAAAATTGGCGCAGACGAAGATTTGGCAACTGCAAACACTCAAAATAAGGAGGTCTATGATTTCCTCGCTTCAGTATCCAACAAATATGGTATTGGATTCTGGAAACCCGGTGCAGGGATTATTCATCAGGTAGTTCTTGAAAATTATGCATTCCCCGGTGGAATGATGAT
>VGGW01000008.1 GCA_016868395.1 Bacteroidota bacterium
CACTTTCCCGCAAAAAATTGGGGCAGAACACGGCACCGGGAGCAACAGACTGAGAAAAATTATCAGGATCCGGCAATATCTTTTATCAATCTCACCTAAGTTAGATTGTTTTTATCGATCTCAGGTTATTTACCATTCGAATTGCAAATGAAAATATTTTTTATTGAATTATTTTTCAGTTTTCATTCTATTGTTCGTTATTTGCCGAAATTTCATAATTCCTGTTTAGAAATCATTTTTTAACTATTTAACGGTTTCTGCAATTCGTAATTCGTAATTATTAATTCGTAATTAATAATTCATAGCCTTATATTTGTGCTCCAAATATTGGTTTTACATATGAGAGAAATACAATTCAGGGAAGCACTTCGTGAGGCATTAAGTGAAGAAATGCGTAAGAACGAAAAAATTTTCTTAATTGGTGAGGAAGTTGCGGAATATAACGGAGCTTATAAAGTGAGTCAGGGAATGCTTGATGAGTTCGGTCCGAAGCGTGTAATTGACACCCCGATTGCCGAACTGGGTTTTGCCGGAATAAGTATAGGTGCCGCAATGAATGGATTGAATCCTATCGTGGAGTTTATGACTTTTAATTTTTCTCTTGTTGCGATCGATCAGGTAATCAATTCTGCCGCAAAAATCCTAAGTATGAGCGGGGGTCAGTTTTCCTGCCCTATTGTATTCCGTGGTCCAACCGGAAATGCAGGGCAGCTGGGTGCTCAACATTCTCAAAACTTTGATAGTTGGTATGCAAATTGCCCGGGTTTAAAGGTTGTTGTCCCTTCTACCCCATATGATGCAAAGGGCTTGTTAAAACAAGCTATTTTGGATCCGGATCCGGTAATTTTCATGGAATCTGAAGTCATGTATGGTGATAAAGGAGAGGTGCCTGAAGAGGAGTATTATTTACCAATTGGTAAGGCAAACGTAGTTAAGGAAGGATCGGATGTAACCATCGTTACATTTGGTAAAATGCTTTCGAGGGTGGTATTGCCTGCCGTTGAAGAGTTAAATAAAGAAGGTATAAATGCTGAGGTAATTGATCTTCGAACCATACGACCTATTGATTACGATACGGTTATTCAATCAGTTAAGAAAAGCAATCGAATGGTTTTTGTAGAGGAGGCATGGCCATTGGGCTCTATTGCCACTGAGGTAACATTTAAGGTTCAGAAAGATGCATTTGATTACCTTGACGCACCAGTCTTGAGAGTTGCCTGCGCAGATGTTCCTCTTCCTTATGCTCCGACATTGATAAAAGAAGCACTTCCAAATGCAGAACGTGTGGTTGCTGCTGTAAAGAACGTTCTTTACAAAGAAGCATAGTATGCCCGGAATTTAATAAATAGCCTTCAGCGGTGCATCCGCTGAAGGCTATTTATTTTTGTAATTACCGAATGTTAAAGTGTGATCTGACGTTTTATACTTTCTTCAAGTGAGATTAAAGTCTCTGTCCTTTGTATGCCTTTTACCCCCTGGATATCCTCGTTAAGTACCTGCCTTAAATGATTGGTATCCCTGCAGATTATTTTTGCAAACATGCTGTAAGAACCGGTTGTATAATGTAGTTCTACTACTTCTTTAATTTTTCTTAAATTTTCAACGGCATCTTTGTATTGAGAACCTTTTTCAAGATAAATACCCAAAAATGCACATATATCATAACCAATTTTTTGAGAGTCAATAATGAGATGAGAGCCCTTAATAACTCCCAGGTCATGCATTTTTTTCATCCGCACATGAATCGTGCCGCCTGAAACAATCAACTTTTTTGCAATTTCAGTGTATGGAATAGTTGCATCTTCCATTAGTATACATAAAATCTGCGTGTCCAGATTGTCAAGTTCGAAATTTTGGCCTCTATTTTCCATATTCATTTATAAAAATATTAACAATTACGCAATATAATTATATTTTAAATAAAAATTAAAATAGTTTGTTAAAATATTTGCAATAAATAAAGACTTGTTATAAATTCGTCACATACAATCGAAATAGATTGTTTACACACTGTAGGGTGGTGAAATTTGGCAGACACACCTCCTCGTCTCGGTGGCGAAGATTTGGGAAATACCTTAACCGGGAAATAACTGCTTCGTGGAGGTTCGAATCCTTCCCCTACAGCAAACCTTATTCAACAGGTTTATAATTGGTTAGTTTAAATAAGCTCCTGCCCATCAGGAGCTTAATTGTTTAAAGAGGCTCGAGAATTTTTATTTATTCTGGCCCATTCATTAAAATAGCTTGAGAATTTATTCATTACATCTCTTACCTTTGAATCTAATTGTTAAACCATCATGATTTAGCCAAAACCCGCAGGATTATGATTATTAGATCATGATTGCTTCATCAATATTAAAAAACAATAAATAAACAGATGAAAACAAGATTCCTGTTCACCTTGATTTGGCATCTCTTTCTTTTCTTTTTCCTAAGCTCCTGTGTAAAAGATGAAAATGAATCTGTGCCAAAGAGCACGGTTTCCAGGCTGTATGTTTCAAATGCCGACACCGATGCGGCAGTGATGAATACTTTAATTTTTGATCCTGCCGATCAGACTTCCTTTCCGGAACCTTATAAATTCAATTCCCAATTACCTGATGGAAATGGAATTTTATTTAATCCATTTTCTGGTGTGGTGTATCAGGTTAGCAGAGTAAATAGAAATATCAGGTCTTTTAAGGTAAATACTGACGGGACATTGGTAAACAAAAGCTCATTTATTCATGAAGGTTTGGTAAGTGCACGTGAAATTGCCCTCGATCGCTCCCGTGACATGATGTATATCTCGAGCAATACAGATAGTGCAATCTATGTCTATCCAAGCGTTAGTACATTAAATGGTACAGTTCTGGCAGGTAAAAAATTAAAACTTAATGGCCAGCCTTGGGGTATTCATCTTGATAATGACCGTCTTTTTGTGGTTATTGATCAGAATAGGGCCGAAATTCAATTGTATGAAAATGCCTCAGCATTGGTGGTAGGACCAATACAGCCGACTAAGAGAATCAGGCTTAATGGTGCAATTAGACTAAGAGGCATTACCTACTCAGCCTCAAGGGATGTACTTATTCTGACTGATATTGCCGAAGCAACTGGATCGGGATTTGATACGGATGGCTCTATTCACATCATCACTGAGGCTAGCTCAAAGTTCACAGAAGCTGGTTCAAGCATTAGTCCTTCAAGAACAATAAAGGGTGTTTTAACAGGCCTTGGAAACCCTGTTGATGTGGCATGGGATGATAGGGAGGGTAAAGATTTGATCTACATAGCTGAAAAAGCCGGCCGAAAAATTCTAGTCTTCAGGTATTCAGCTGCAGGAAATCTTGCCCCATTGGTAACCGCCAAATTAAATAGTAGTCCGGAGGCCATTTACCTTGATGCCCGATAGGCAATTTATGGATTCTTATAAGTGCCGGTTTTTTCTTTAATTTGTATATATAAATTAAATAGATATGTACTCTAGCTTATTTGGTCTACACTCCGGACTTCGATATATAGTCCTTTTGTTACTTGTAATTGCCTTATTATTGGCTTTAATCGGATTATTTGCAAAGAAGCCTTATACTCAAGCCAACCGCAAAATCAATTTATTTGCAATGATCTTTACACACACCCAGTTTCTGGTTGGATTGATCCTCTATTTTTTTAGTCCGCTGGTTAATTTTTCTGACATGGGTGCGGCCATGAAAGATACCCAAACCAGGTACTGGACTGTAGAGCACCTGGTTATGATGCTTTTTGCAATTGTTTTGATTACCATTGGTCATTCGCGTTCCAAAAAAGCGTCAGATGCTTTTAATAAACACAGATCAATAGTTTTGTATTATGGTCTGGCAGTTTTGGTTATTGTGGTGGCAATTTATCAGAGTGGTCGCCCGATTTTGGGGTAAATAATCCTGAATTCTCGGGGAATAATTAAAACATGTAAAATTGAAAAAATTTGCTTTCTCAAATTTCTTTATATTTTTGTCAATGATGAGTTTCAAACAAAATACTGCAAATTGGTGGTGCATGGTAGAAAAGGGCCAAGGGGATAGGTATTTTGATTAAATCTAAAAAGCAAAACCTAAAAAATACAAAACCCGACGCCCTGAGACGTCGGGTTTTTTTATGTTATTTGATCGCAAAACAACCCAGATGATCAGACAAAAAAAATGATTATGAAAAACTATAAATTATACACTTCCCACAAGAAATTACTGGCCGATACCACAACTCCGGTGAGTATTTATTTGCGTTTACGTGATGTTTTTCCGAACAGTATATTGCTTGAAAGCTCTGATTATCATAGTAGAGAAAATAGTTTGAGTTATGTTTGCTGTGACCCCATTGCAGGTATAGTTTTAACTGATGATCAATTGAAAACCTATTTTCCTGACGGCCAAAGGGAGCAATTTCCCTTGAAAGATCTGGATTTAAAGAAACACGTTTCAACGTTTAGAAAACAATTTGAATCTGCGGCAGCAGATGATTTTAAATTTATTTCAAATGGCTTATTCGGCTATTTTGCCTATGAAACGATAGAGCATTTCGAGGACATCAAATTACATTCTAAGTCTGCTTATGGAAGAGAAATCCCATTGATGCAGTATCACATTTACAGGTATATTATTGTCATAGACCATTTCAAGAATGAATTATACCTCATTGAACACAGGCCAGAAAAAAATACAGATCAGGGTATTGATAAAATACAGTATTTGATTCAGAATAAAAATTTTCCGGAGTATAAATTCAGTTTGAACGGGACTGAACAATCTAACTTTACGGATGAACAATTTATTAGTTTGGTAGAGCATGTAAAACAACACGTTTACCGGGGTGATGTTTTTCAAATTGTTCCCTCCAGAGCATTTTCTACACCATTTTTAGGAGATGAATTTAATGTTTATCGTGCCTTACGTTCCATCAATCCCTCTCCTTATCTATTTTACTTTGATTACGGTGATTTCAAATTGTTTGGGTCTTCGCCGGAAGCGCAGTTGACCATAAAGAATAATATCGCAACGATTTATCCTATTGCAGGCACTTTTAAAAGAACAGGGAATAGTCATCAGGATGCCGAACTTGCCGAAAGCTTGAAAAAAGATGTTAAGGAGAATGCTGAACATGTCATGTTGGTCGATCTTGCAAGAAATGATTTAAGCAGGCATTGCCACAAAGTAGAAGTCAAGTCATTTAAAGAAATCCAATATTATTCACACTTGATTCATATGGTTTCTAAAGTTACCGGGCAATTGCAAAGTTCGGTCGATCCTTTTGATGTGGTTGGAGATACTTATCCCGCCGGCACCCTCAGCGGAGCACCAAAATATATGGCCATGCAGTTGATAGATCGTTTTGAGGGGCAGAAGCGTGGGTTTTACAGCGGAGCAATCGGATTTATGGGTTTCAACGGTGATTTTAATCATGCAATCATGATACGATCGTTTCTTAGCCAGAATAATGTGCTGCATTACCAGGCGGGTGCAGGCATTGTGGCAGATTCAGATCCTAAAAGTGAGTTAAATGAAGTAAATAACAAGATTATGGCATTAAGAAGGGCTTTGGAGATGGCAGGTGAATTATAAGATTATAGAATTTTTTTCTGGGTATTGAATCCAGCCTTTGACAACACAACAGAAGCATAGAAATAAATAAGTATAGATGAATATTTTAGTAATAGATAATTACGATTCTTTTACCTTTAACTTGGTACATCTTTTGAATGAAACTGGACATCAGGCTACGGTTTGGAGAAATGACAAATTCAATTTGTCTGATGTGAATGATTTTGAAAAAATCTTACTTTCTCCCGGGCCCGGCATTCCATCAGAATCCGGACTCCTACTCGATGTAATCAGAATGTACTCATCCAGTAAAAGTATTTTGGGTATTTGTTTGGGCTTACAAGCGATAGCAGAGGTTTTTGGAGGCGAGTTGTATAATCTGTCGCGTCCTGTTCATGGTAGAGCCACTGAAATTACAGTTCTTGATAAAAATGAAAAATTGTTTAGCGATTGTCCACAACAATTTAAAGTTGGAAGATACCATTCATGGGCAGTACGTAAAGAAGTCATTCCTGATGAGATTAAAGTAACCGCCATTGATACTAAAGGAGTAATAATGGCTTTAAGTCACCTCAGGCTTGATGTGAGAGGGGTGCAGTTTCATCCTGAATCAGTTCTAACTGAACATGGAAAATTAATGATTTCTAATTGGCTAAGTTGAATATAGGTTTTAAGATATGACGGTTAAAGGTAAAAAATATGGGCAGGAGTCTGGCAGAACAATTCTTGATAAGATTGTTCAAAAGAAAAGGGAAGAAATTGAACTGGCAAAACGCAGGACTACGATTGAACAACTTCAGTTACTTGAATTTTTTAATAGGGAATGCTTTGTTTTACGTGATTTTATTTTAGATCCAAAACGTACAGGGATCATTGCTGAGTTTAAGCGTCGTTCTCCATCCAAAGGAACTATAAATGATCATTCATCCGTTCAGGAGGTGACCAATGCTTATGATGAAGCCGGGGCGTCCGCACTTTCTATCCTGACCGACTTTAATTTCTTTGGGGGTAAAGATCAGGATTTACTTGATGCAAGAGCAGTCAATAAGCTTCCCTTGTTGAGAAAAGATTTTATTCTTGATGAATACCAGATCACTGAGGCAAAAGCACTGGGAGCTGATATTATATTGCTTATTGCCGCTATTTTGACTCCCAAGGAAGTCCACAGGCTCGCAAAGTATGCCAAAAATCTGGGTATGAATGTTTTGCTTGAAGTTCACAACAAAGAAGAACTAGACAGAAGTTTGGCAGATGATTTGGATGCTGTAGGAGTTAACAATAGAAATTTGGCTGATTTTTCGGTTTCAGTCCGGCATTCTCATGACCTTGTTGATCATATTCCTTCTCGGTTTCTGAAAATTTCTGAGAGTGGTATCAGCCATCCTGAAACCATTATGGAATTGAGAGCTGCAGGATTCGATGGTTTTTTAATCGGAGAAAACTTTATGAAGGAAGCCAACCCGGGATTATCTATGAAGGCTTTTGTATCCCGCATTCACCATTCATGAGCTATCAGTTCTGCTACAAGGAGATTCCGGTAGCCTGGGCTTCTATTCCTCTGGTGCAAACTCCTATCTTTGTAATTATTATTTCTAATTAATGCCTAGACAAAAATTTTTTGATACAAGTGTAAAGCCCGAAAGGGCGGTCTTGGTGGGTATAATTACTCCCGGTGAGACGGAAGAACAAACGCAAGAATATCTCGAGGAACTTAAATTTTTAGTGCAAACAGCCGGTGGCGAAACACAACATTCCTTCACCCAAAGGATGCAGCGCCCCGATCGAGCTACTTTTGTTGGAACCGGAAAACTTGAAGAAATTAATGCCTACGTTAAGTCGGAAGATATTGATATGGTCATTTTTGATGATGAACTCTCTCCTTCTCAACTTCGTAATATTGAGCAGGAACTAAAGGTTAAAATACTCGATCGCAGCAACTTAATTCTTGATATTTTTGCAAAAAGAGCACAAACCTCTCAGGCCAAAACACAGGTTGAGCTTGCGCAGTTACAATATTTACTTCCACTGTTAACCCGATTATGGACTCACCTCGAGCGGCAAAAGGGAGGAATCGGAATGAGAGGTCCCGGTGAAAGTCAAATCGAAACGGACCGCCGCTTAATTTTGAATAAAATAGCTTTACTGAAAGAGCGCTTAAAGGAAATTGATAAACAAAATCTGACTCAAAGGAAGAACAGAGCTCAATTAGTCAGGGTCTCGCTTGTTGGTTATACCAATGTTGGTAAATCAACAATCATGAACATGATTTCTAAATCAGAGGTATTTGCAGAGAATAAGTTATTTGCAACATTAGACACCACAGTTCGAAAGGTAGTGATCGATAATTTACCTTTTCTACTCTCCGATACAGTTGGTTTCATACGTAAGTTGCCTCACCATTTAATCGAGTGTTTCAAGTCTACATTAGATGAAGTTCGGGAAGCTGATATTCTGATACATGTAGTTGATATTTCACATCCTAATTTTGAAGATCAAATCAACACGGTCAACGAAACTTTAAAGGAGATGGGTGCAATCGATAAGGAAGTCATCACTGTATTCAATAAAATTGATGCTTTCAAACCTGTCGATTTCGACCCGCAGGATGAGCATCCACCAATGACATTGGCTGATTTTAAAAATAGCTGGATGAATAAGGACAGAAATCCCGCAATTTTCATTTCGGCATTAAACAAAGAAAATATTGATGAATTCAGGACAATGCTCTATGAAAAGGTCAAGGCGATTCATACGAAGCGTTACCCTTATGATCAGTTACTCTATTGATCATAAGAGTCTATTCCATGAATCTCTCATTTTTAAAAAAGAAATATTCAGATTGATTTTTTAATTTAACCAATTCTTAATCCTCAGTTTTATGGAATCTAAACGTCAACAGAAGTTTGCAGGAGTTATTCAGAAAGATTTGGCCGAGATATTCCAGCGGGAGGGCTTGAATCTTTTGCCTAATATTATGGTAACGATAACTAAGGTTAGGGTTTCACCCGACTTGGCAATTGCCAGGGTTTATTTGAGCTTTTTCAACAGTATGAACAGCTCAATGGCTCTAAGTACTATTAAATCTCATTCGAACGAGATTCGCTATAAATTGGGTAATCGTATAAAAGATCAGGTAAGAATTATTCCCCATCTTGAGTTTTTTCTGGATGATACCAGTGAGTATGTTGAGAAGATGGATAAATTATTTGAAAAAATTAATAAAGAATCGCGTCAGGCAGAAGAGCCCGGAAAAGCTGATTGAGATGAGAACGATGAGAGAACCTGTTAATTTTTACACTCATCTTATTCCGGCAATCTTAGCTATTCCCGGCACAATCTTTTTAATTAACCGTTCTGATCTACCTATTGAATATACAGCAGCCTGGATTTATGGTATCTGTACCATTGTACTTTTTGGAATAAGTTCAATGTATCACAGTTATCCCAATACAGATATTGAAATAAGGTTCTGGCAAAAATTTGATCATTGCTGCATTTACCTGATGATTGCAGGTTCTTACACACCAACAGCTCTTCTTGTTTTTGATGGTTACACACGTTGGACACTTTTTAGTATGATTTGGGTTATTGCATTTGCCGGGTGTACTCTTAAAATTTTCAATCGTCTTCAGCATAAAGGGCTATCACTTGGGATTTACATTGCTATGGGTGCCTTGATTGTACCATTAATGAATGAAATGTCAGAAAAATTAAGTTTATCAGCCATTGGATGGATGTTACTCGGGGGTATATTTTACATCGGAGGAACCGTTTTTTACTATAAGGATAAGCCAATGCGAAATAATATCCACAGTCACGAAATATGGCATCTTTTCGTGGTTGCAGGTGCGACTTCTCATTATGTTTATAACTATCTCTATTTATTTAGGCAATAAAAATAGAAGAACTAATAAATTATGGTAATTATTTACGCTGATCGTATGTAATCAATGCCCTATTTTTTCGTTAATTTGGGAATATGCCTCTTCACCTGCTTAGTTTTATATTTCTGCTTTTCGCATCATTTTTTAGTGATGATCGGCCCGTATTTAAGGATAAAAATCTCAACGTTTTTATTAGTAATATTCTCATTTACCCTGCATACTCTCGTGATAATTGTTTACAAGGAACCGTCAATGTGAGCTTCAAGTTAAATAAACAGGGTCGAATTTATCATTCGGAAGTGCAAAAGGGTTATGGTACCGATCTTGATTTTGAAGCCTTAAGAGTTGTTCGTATGACTTCCGGAAAATGGGAAGTTCCTCCCTCCCATGATACCTTGGTTTCGATGATTTTGCCAGTAAATTTTTCTTTGCGTGATTTTAAGTGTGAGGAACTTTCGAAAGATGAAATTAATGCAGCAATCAATGCCTATCAGGCTAGAAAGGGGATGAGCGAAGTTGTTTTTAATTATTACGAAAAAAAGGAGGCCGGAGTAATTGATGAAGCAGGTGAAATACGCGTTCAGGCACTTAAATATCAGTTAGGTTATGATGAACAGTTCATTGAAAAGTTATTAAAACAAGCTCAGCGGAAACTTAAACAAGAAGATACTGAAGGTGCTTGTGAAGACTTTTTGATTATTAAGAGATTAGGTAGTGATCGATCAGTTCCCTATTTAAATCAATACTGTAAATGAATGTGAAATTTAAAGAACTTTATCAGCTTTAAAATGCCGGGTCATTCTAATTCATTTAACAGGCCTGGAATTAATAAACTGATGTTTATCTCGGGCTTATTCGCCCTGCTTTTTTGTTTTCTGACAAAATCATGGAATGTTTATAATTATTCAATTATTGGAGCTGTCCTTGAACTTTTGTGGCTTCCTGTAATGATTATAGTCTTCATTGGGCCGATCTTTTCGATTAGCCTTTTTTTCAAAGACAACTATAACCCCCGTTCATTAGCATTATATGCAGCAATTTTGCAATTGACTGCCATGATGATTCTTATTTTCTTTAAAAGGTTTTAGAACCAATCAAATGAAATGTTAACCAGATTATCGGAAAATAGGATTTGGTTTCCCTCAACCGAGCTCGCGGAGGAAGATGGATTGTTAGCATTTGGAGGCGATTTATCAGCAGAAAGACTCCTATTAGCCTATTCTAACGGGATCTTTCCATGGTATTCTGAGGCTGATCCTATATTATGGTATGCGCCAAGAAAACGATTCGTATTGTTTCCTCAGAAATTGAAAATCTCTGCATCGATGATTAAAGTTTTGAATTCAGGTAAATTCAAAGTAACGTACGATCAGGACTTTGCGCAGATAATACAATCCTGTGCAACAATAAAAAGAACAAAACAAAAAGGCACATGGATAACTGCCGAAATGATGTCTGCATACATTGCCTTGCATGAGCTGGGTCATGCACATTCGGTTGAAGTTTGGGAAAATAATCTTTTAGTTGGAGGTTTATATGGGGTACAAATTAATCAAGTCTTTTGCGGTGAAAGTATGTTTTCAAGAGTCAGTAATGCTTCAAAAGCGGCTTTGATTTATTTATGCCAAAAACTAGATTTTAAAATGATTGATTGTCAGGTTTATACCCAACATTTGGAAAGTATGGGTGCCGAATTTATCAGTTCGGATGAATATTTAAACGTGTTGCAGAGCAATAAAAAATCAGATTTTTGAACTACCCTAACTGAATCAATTTTACTTTATAAATCGTCTGACCTCTTAATTAGTGCCCGAAATGAAATTACTATATTAAACTGATCTTTTTTTGACATATGCAACAGTAGCTATTATGACTATACGAGGCAGATCTGTTAAATTCAGCCTTTCACTACCCAAAATAGATTCCTGAGCTTTAACTTAACCTGAGTTCGATATAAGCAATCTAATTTAGGTGAGATTGATAAAAGATATTACCGGGGCCTGATTATTTTTCTCAGTCTCTTGCTCCCGACCCTGGGTTATGCCCTATTTTTTTGCGGGAAAGGGAATCCTTATCCTAAAATTCAGTAAAGCAAAAAAAGATAGAGCTGCCACCCGGGTTTGTGCTTCTATTACCGGACTGCCCGTACCGATGAAAAACAGCAGCGGGTAAACTAAACCTTGCCGAGGGAGGTATCTTCCGGCGATGGAGCATTTGAGATAAGGTACCATTTCTTGCCGGAAATACTCCGGAGGAAAGGACTAGAAGAAGCGATAACGTGCAGGGATTGCTTTCAAAAAACCAATCATAGGCGTCCGGAGCAATAGGAGATCCATCAAAAGGATAGTTTCTAATATCGAACTGAGGTTAACTTAAGATTTCTTCAATATCTTTTACTGACAATGATTTAACAAAACTTTCTTCGGTTGTAATCAGCGACTCTGCCACTTTTCGTTTACGGTTTTGTAAGGCAAGGATCTTTTCTTCAACAGTGTCTTTAGTTATAAATTTATAAATAAACACATTTTTAGCCTGCCCAATTCGATGGGTCCGATCAATGGCTTGCTGTTCAACAGCTGGGTTCCACCAGGGGTCTAAAATGAAGACATAATCAGCCTCTGTTAAATTGAGTCCAACACCACCGGCCTTAATAGAAATAAGAAAGAGTTTAATATCCTTATCGGATTGAAATCTGTTTACTACCTCACCTCGTTTGGATGTTGAACCATCGAGATAAGAAAAGGCGACATTATTAACCTTAAAATATTCTCGGTATATATCCAAATGCTTCACAAACTGTGAAAAAACAAGGACTTTATGCCCTCTGGAAAGTACATTCTCCAGGGTATGAATCACATTTTCAAATTTGCCTGAATCACCTAGATAACCTTCATTAGTCATTTTAGGATGGTTTGCAATCTGCCTTAGCTTTGTTAGTCCCTGTAATACCTGGATTTGGGATTTTTTGAAAGAGCCGTCTTCCAGATTTAACAAGAGTGCATTTCGATATTCTGATTTAATTTTTTCATAAAACTCCTTTTGTTCTTCACTCATTTGGCAGTAAAAGAGGTTCTCAGTTTTTGGGGGTAATTCGGTGGCTACTTGAGTTTTAGTACGTCGTAATACAAAAGGCTTAATTAAAGCCTGCAGCCTGCTAGCTTTCTCCTCATCTTTTTTCTTATCTATGGGTATAACGAATTCTGAATGAAACAAACTCTGCGTACCCAACAAACCGGGATTAATGAATGACATCTGAGTCCAAAGATCGTTAACAGTGTTTTCTACAGGTGTACCACTTAAAATTAGTTTGTGCTTTGACTTTAAGGATTTTACAGCTTTGAACGATTTTGAGGCCGGATTTTTGATGTTCTGACTTTCATCCAGAATAATATAATTGAAATAAAAAGTTTTTAATAGTTCAATATCGACCCTGCATATCCCATAGGTGGTAAACACCAAATCGTATGCAGAAAATTTTTCAATCTCTTTACTGCGTAAACTTCCGCTATGAACATGTATTTTGAGTTTAGGTGCAAATTTCTTTGCTTCATTCAACCAGTTATATACCAATGAGGTAGGCATTATAATCAATGAGGTCGAATGTATTTTTTCTTCATGATCTTCCTCTTTGATTTTTTGCATCAGGGCGAGAGTTTGTACAGTCTTTCCCAGACCCATATCATCGGCAAGGCAACCTCCGAAATTGTACTTTCTTAGAAAGTGAAACCAGTCATATCCTGCCTTTTGATAAGGACGTAAAATACCATGGAAGGCTTTTGGAAGATCAAAATTTTCAATTTCTTCAAAATCAGCCAGTTTCTGCAGTTTACGATCCATGGTAACTTGGGCTAATTCACCATGGCTAAAATCATTAACCAGTCCGATGTGATATTTTTTTAGTTTAAGTTGCTTAGTCCCCTCAGTAAATTGAAGCAGATTACTATATCTTGAGAACCATTCTTCCGGAATGACGGCAATCTCACCGGATGGTAATTTAAATTCTCTAATCTTGTTTAAGATATGATTTTTGAGATCAATAAAGGGTATTTGATACTGTCCGAAATGAACAACTGCATGAATATCAAACCAGTCGTTATTCTCACGAATTTCTAAATCTAACTTACTTCTTGCGATTACATAACGTTTTGAACCTTCGGTTTGCTCAAATGAAAAGCCACGTTCTACGAGCTGATCATGGTGCTGATTTAACCAGTTTATTACACTGAGTGGTGCTGATTCTGAATCCTGGAATGGAACATCCGGATTATAAGTATTTAACAGTAAGGATCCTGAAGATTTTAATCCAAGCTCTTGTAGAATATCGACTTTATTTTTTTCCCAGTTCAAAGAACGTTTGATTCTGTGGAATAGATAATCATTTTCACGTTTTTCCATTCTGACTGTGATCCTTCGATCACTTCCTGCAGGGAAAATATAATCACCATACCTAAAATAAAGTTGAATTATAGGTGAATCAGTTGCAGAATGAATTAATTTTAGGATAGGTATCGCTTCAAATTGCTCGGTCAGAATCTCAAAACCTTCAGCATAAACTGAATGCTTTTCAATCAGAGGGGCAACGAATTTCTCAAAATATGTTTTTTCTGAAGATTTAGGTATAGATATATACCGTTTATTGAGAAATGGCAGCAACTTTTTACCCTCCAAATCTTCTTCAAAAAAATAAAGCACATCTTCCAGAAGTAGCCAAGCAGGTTGGTTGCAAATGATTTGAGCATCTTTAAACATAAATTCGATACGTTGGCCCTGAAATTTAATGGTAGGGAAATATCGTGTTTCAGTGATACTACGTCTAAAATGAAATAATACGGAGGCAGATTCGGATGCAATGCAAAGTTTTCGTTCCACCGGCCAGCCTTCCTTGCTCATTAAAAAGAGATCTCTATCTCCGATTAATTTTAAGGCCTCTACAAGTTTTTTTTCAATTTTTGGTCTGATAACATCGGCGATTCTATCATCAAAGATTGTTCTGAAATACTCAACAGGCCTTATGGCTTTTTTATGAAAACGTTTAATGATATGACTTTGCTCAACTTCTTCCAGAAGCCTAATAAGTTTAAGGTCAGTTTCATCTATAATGGATGAAAATTCATTAGCTGTCGCACTAAACAGACGTTGATAAGTAAGCGAGAAACCTTCATCAGAGTTGAGTTGCACAACATGGGGTTCAATGAGGTAGCCAAGAAATTCATGCTTGCATATCGAGTAAACAATTTTACAAGGTTTACTGCTGTCAACTCTCAACATAATTGCTAAAAAATATACGAAAGCTGAGCATTAAAAAATTCTAAATCTAATTAGAAATTTCATTATTTATCTGTTTAGTTTAATAAATGCACAAATTTTGAAATAGGGCTGATTTTTTCAAAAAATTCATAAATATTCCAAGTGGCAGAATGATATTTTTGCCAATATTGAAATTATACGAATTGGAAATTTTAAGGATTCAATTCTTTTAGGAGGAAAGTTAGGTCTAATCTGGAATTAGATATCGATTGTGCCAAGGAAAACAAAGCGGGCAGGGCCTTCTAAAAACACGTTTCGGAAGCTTGTTCCATCGAAATTAAAATTCACCTTCAAATTACCTCCCTTTACTTTGATTACCGAGTGTATTTTACCGCGCAATCCTTTTTTCTTGGCCATAGTCATTGCTACTGCTGTCACGCCGGTGCCACATGCAAATGTTTCATCTTCAACCCCTCTTTCAAAAGTTCTGACAAAATAATGATCACCAAGATCTTCAACAAAATTTACATTAATTCCTTCTGCTTTGTAGGTATCATTATTTCGAATAGTTTTTCCTTCATGATAAACATCCTTATTTTCTATGTCCTTTACTGAAAGAACATAATGGGGCGAGCCGGTATTCAGGACAAAGGCTTCACCATCAGTCAGGATACGGTTTACATCAATCATTTGAAGACTTACCCAGTTTCCGTTTTCTGAAATTTTGGCATAATGTGAACCATCAACTGCCAAAAAGGTAGTTTCACTGGATACGATTTCAAGATGTTTGGCAAATGCTGCTATGCAACGTCCACCATTACCACACATACTGCCTGCTTTTCCATCCGCATTAAAATAAAGCATTTCAAAATCATAACCTTCCTTTAACTGAAGCACCATCAGTCCGTCTGCCCCGATACCGAAATGGCGATTGCATAGTTTTTTTATCGCATCGGGCTTATTTACCAAGGGAAATGATTGATTTCTGTTATCGATCAGGATAAAATCATTTCCTGCCCCTTCGTATTTATAGAAATTCAGATGCATAATTAAATTGTAAAGAGAGCCTGAATGATTAAATAATTCTGTCCTTTTGACTACAATATCAGCCAAATTTCGGGAAATAAATCGGAAATGTTTTATGAATAGCTTCAGAAATAAAACCTGATTTAATCTTTAACATTTTTTAACATAAAAAGGATAATCATTTTCATGATTTGTCTTGAAGTGGTATTAATTTTGAGGAGGATTAATATTAAATGAAAATACTACTATGGAAAATATGAAAAAGATAGGTGTTACTTTTTTAGCGGCATGCCTGGGTGGGGCTGTTGCCATCGGATCATACAAGTTTTTAGAAAGCAGGTATGGAAACAAATTGTCTTTTGAAGATAAGCAGAAGGTATATTTTACAAACAATCCCGGAGGAGTTGTCAATTCCTCTTCCGGATCTTTGGATTTTACGGAGGCGGCTGCGACAGTAACTCCTGCAGTTGTGCATATAAAAACAACCTATAACGTCAATGCCAATCGGGGTTATCAGGGGCGAGATCAAATGCAGGATATGTTTGAGGAATTTTTTGGTGGTCGTCGTCGTCAGCAGGGTCCTGCACAAGGATCTGGTTCCGGTGTGATTATTTCTGATGATGGATACATTGTAACGAATAATCACGTGGTAGACAATGCGGATAAAATAGATGTGGTTTTGCCTGATAAGCGTTCACTTGAAGCCAAGGTTATCGGACGTGATGCAAATACTGATTTGGCCTTGCTTAAAATAGAGGGATCAGGTTTTCCTATCGTCAAACTAGGAAATTCTGATGATGTTCGTGTGGGGGAATGGGTTCTGGCAGTTGGATATCCATTTGCTTTGAATACAACTGTAACTGCTGGGATTGTAAGTGCTAAAGGAAGGCAGATAGGAATTTTGGATCAGGGGATCGAATCACGTGAGGAGGGTGAGCCACAAGCCAGAACAGCTATTGAATCTTTCATTCAAACTGATGCCGCAATTAATCGTGGAAATAGTGGTGGAGCACTAGTAAATACCAAAGGTGAATTAATTGGAGTAAATGCCGCAATTGCCTCGCAAAGCGGAAGTTATGAAGGATATGGTTTTGCAATTCCGATTAATCTTGCAAAGAAAGTATTAAATGATTTTAAAGAATTTGGGTCTGTTAGAAGAGGATACATTGGGATTAACTTTACCGGCCTGGATGCGGAACAATCAAAACGTTTGGGAGTTGATGAGATAAATGGTTTGTACGTCAATGAAGTTTTACCGGGTGGTGGTGCTGCTCAGGCTGGTTTAAAAGAAGGAGATATCATTACAAAAGTTGATGAAAAACAAATTATTTACCCTTCTGATCTTCAGGAACGTATAGGCCGATTGGGCCCAGGTGATAAAGTTTCACTTTCCTACTTGAGAGATGGCAAGACTTTAACTTCCAACGTAACCCTTAAAGGTGAAGAGTCCATTAAGACTGCAAGAAGTTCATCAAGTGTGGTAACGAAAAACATTGGGGCAAGCTTTGCACCTGTATCAGAAAGTATTAAGAAAAAGTACAAAATAAATTCCGGGGTTATCGTGACTAATGTTAAAGCGGGTGGTTTTTTCGATCAGCTTGATCTCGTTCAGGGTACGATTATAACCTCAATAAACGGGGAAGCCATTAATAAACCAGAGGACATTGAACGTGCCATTACTGCCGGTAGAAATAACATGGCAACTGTAAATGCGATTAGTCCCGATGGAATGCAAATCAGATATCAATTTCAAGTGAGATAAGTTTTTTGCAAGCAGATTGGATTATGGTTTTTAATCAATTAAAAAGTCCTTGTCAATAACCATTGACAAGGACTTTTTTTAAGCTTTAACATTCCGAAGATCGATTTTACCAATCCTAAGGACTTAAGTTTGAATAGAATATTAAATGTAAACCAGTCTTCAGTCTTCAGTTTTTGAACAAGAGCAACAAGAATATGGGGCGAAAATTTAGATTGTTTCTAAATAGATAAAATTAGTAGTTCACAGCTTTGGATTTGCGTGATTTTTGGCATAATGTGATAATTTTGTTTCTTGAATAAATAAAAAAAATTAGAACAAGGTAATGAGCAATTTCGCAAAAACGTTCTCATCATCATTGGGAAAAAAGTTGGTAATGGCTTTAACGGGCTTATTCCTGTGTACTTTCCTGATCGTGCATTTAATTGGGAACCTACAGTTGTTTAAAGATGATTCTGGGCAGGCTTTTAATGCCTATGCTTATTTCATGACACATTTTACACCTATTAAGGTGGTTTCATATTTGTTGTACTCCTCAATTATTATCCATGCAGTTTATGCATTAATCATAAGTGCTGGTAATAAAAAGGCACGGCCAATTGGATATGCAGTTCAGGTAGGTAATCAAAACAGTCCTTGGACCTCAAGGAATATGGGAATTCTGGGCACCATTTTACTGGTTTTCATCGTGGTTCACATGGGTGATTTTTGGTGGAAATACCACAATGCAGAGTTGCCTTATGCTAAATATGAGATTAGTCTCGATAATCCGAATGATATTCGGGTTTCAGAACTAGCATATGATGCCAATCTGTTGGTTCATTCGGAGGTAACTGATTTACAGGCCCGAATAAGGATTGTTATTTCTAAGGATCTTTACAAGATTGTCAACAATTCCTTTCAGACTTGGTGGTATGTGGTACTATACCTAATCTCAATGGCAGCTTTATCTTTCCATCTCATTCATGGTTTCAGGAGTGCTTTTCAAACCATTGGTTGGGATAATAGCAGGTTTTTACCACTGGTAAGATTTATTGGTATATGGGTATTTGGAGTTCTAGTACCACTCGCTTTCGCTGCTATGCCATTATATTTTTTCTTTAAATAGATTACACAATACCCCTTAAATCGGGATTAAAATAAATTTCTGAGATGAAATTAGATGCAAAAATACCTGAAGGCCCTCTTGCTGAAAAATGGTCTAAACATAAATTCAACCTGAAGTTGGTGAATCCGGCCAATAAAAGGAAATACACAGTTATAGTAGTCGGAACGGGTTTAGCAGGCGCTTCCGCGGCTGCATCGCTTGCTGCACTGGGTTATAATGTAAAAGCTTTTTGTTATCAGGATAGTCCGCGACGAGCTCATTCCATTGCGGCTCAGGGAGGTATTAATGCTGCGAAAAACTATCAGAATGATGGCGACAGTGTGTATCGTCTATTTTATGATACAATTAAGGGCGGTGATTACCGTGCCAGGGAGGCTAATGTATACCGTCTTGCTGAAGTTTCGGTGAACATCATTGATCAATGTGTTGCACAGGGTGTTCCTTTTGCCAGGGAGTATGGGGGGTTATTAGACAATCGTTCCTTTGGGGGTTCTCAAGTTTCCAGAACATTTTATGCCAGGGGTCAAACAGGACAACAATTATTGCTTGGAGCATATTCTGCATTAAATCGTCAGATCAACCTGGGTAAAGTGAAGATGTTCACTCGACATGAGATGATGGATGTTGTAACTGTTGAAGGCGAAGCTAAGGGAATAGTAACGCGTGATTTAGTTTCTGGTCAAATTGAAACGCATGCAGCACATGCAGTTCTTTTATGTACAGGTGGATATGGTAACGTTTTTTACCTTTCAACCAATGCCATGGGATGTAATGTAACTGCAGCATGGAAAGCACATAAGCGTGGCGCATTCTTTGCAAATCCATGTTTCACACAGATTCACCCAACATGTATTCCGGTAACCGGAGATCATCAGTCGAAATTAACTCTTATGTCTGAGTCATTACGAAATGACGGTAGAGTATGGGCACCAATGACTGCGGAGATTGCCCAAAAGCTTAGAAATGGTGAATTGCAGGCGAGCGATTTGAAAGAAGAAGATCGTGATTATTTCCTGGAACGTAAATATCCTGCTTTTGGTAATTTGGTTCCGCGGGATGTTGCTTCTCGTAATGCCAAAGAAATTGTTGATGAAGGTCGAGGTGTGGGTTCTTCCGGTATTGCAGTTTACCTTGATTTTGCCGAAGCGATAGGACGTTTAGGTGAAGATGCAGTCAGGGCAAGATATGGGAATTTGTTTGATATGTATCAGCAAATAACAGATGAAAATCCATACAAACAACCGATGCGAATATATCCTGCTGTTCATTATACTATGGGTGGACTTTGGGTAGATTATAATCTGCAGACTACGGTTAAGGGACTTTATTGTCTGGGTGAGGCAAATTTCTCTGATCACGGAGCAAACCGTTTGGGTGCCTCTGCATTGATGCAGGGACTTGCAGATGGATACTTTGTTATTCCATATACTTTAGGAGATTATTTAGCTACCATCGGTCCGAGTCCGGTTGATACCAAGAATCCTGCATTTGAAGAAGCCAAGAAAAATGTAGTGGATAGGGTCAATCAGTTGCTAGCCTTAAAAGGAACTAAAACGGTAACCGAATATCATCGTGAACTTGGTCATATCATGTGGGAGTATTGTGGAATGGCTCGGACAGAAGAAGGTTTGATTAAAGCAAAAGCGATGATTCGTGAACTTCGAGCTGATTTTTGGGAAAATGCCAGGGTATCAGGCTCAGCTAATGAGTTCAATCAGAGCCTTGAAAATGCGGGTAGAGTGGCTGATTTCCTTGAATTAGGTGAATTAATGATTGATGATGCATTGAACAGGAAGGAATCATGTGGGGGGCATTTTCGTTTGGAAAGCCAGACCGAAGAAGGTGAGGCATTGCGTGATGACAATCATTATGCCTATGCTGCAGCATGGGAATACCAAGGCGATAATCAGCCCGAAGTCTTACATAAGGAAGAGCTGATTTTTGAGAATGTTAAATTATCGCAGAGAAGTTATAAATAAGACAGGAGATATCAGATCTGAGATTTGAGACAGGATAGTCTGGAATTTCAAATCAAACTCCACAATAAAAACCAAGATTGAGGCGGCGGGTAGAGCTAATTTTCATATCCAATGTTTCATATCTCAAATCTCAATAAAAATGAGTAAAAATATGAATTTGACGTTAAAGGTTTGGCGTCAGAAAAATGCCGATACCAAAGGTAAGTTTGTTACTTATCAGGCTGATCACGTATCTCCTGATATGTCATTTCTTGAAATGCTGGATGTTGTGAATGAAGATTTGACCAAAAAGGGTGATGATCCTATTCATTTTGATCATGACTGTCGTGAAGGTATCTGTGGATCGTGCTCACTTCATATAAATGGTAGGCCGCATGGCCCGAAGCAAGGTATAACGACCTGCCAATTACACATGCGTTCTTTTAATGACAAAGATACAATCGTCATTGAACCCTGGCGAGCCGAAGCCTTTCCGGTGATTAAAGATCTTGCTGTTGATCGTAGTGCATTTGATCGTATTCAAACCGCAGGAGGTTTCATATCAGTTAATACTGGCGGAGTTCCCGATGCCAATGCGATAGCAATTCCAAAGGTTGTTGCTGATGAGGCATTTAATTCTGCTACCTGCATTGGCTGTGGTGCCTGTGTAGCTGCCTGTAAAAATGCTTCAGCCATGTTGTTCGTTTCAGCTAAAGTTTCTCAATTGGCCTTACTCCCACAGGGACAGCCCGAGCGATATCGCAGAGTTCAGGCCATGGTTGCCCAAATGGATGCAGAAGGATTTGGAAGTTGTACGAATACCGGAGCCTGTGAAGCTGAATGCCCTAAAGAAATTTCAATCACCAACATTGCAAGAATGAACCGTGATTATTTCACTGCCAAATTAATAAAGCAGGAAGAATAATAAATATAATTTGAATCATTCCAACTGAAGCTCAAATGCGATTTCGTGTTTGAGCTTTTTACATTTAATACTTTCTTTATTCAATTAGGATGACAGAACGAATGTGAAGCAAAGTAAAGACTTAAAGTTCATCAGTTTTTTTCTTTGCCTAGATCATGAGATCCACCACAATGGTATTTCTTAATCTTACTTATGTGGAAGCTGGTTAAATGTTAATATTTAACTAGATAGATATTTAACCCCATTAATTGGTTTTTCTAATGCTTTAGGGTAAACATAGCCAATAGATGGAAGGGTAGCTTCAGGGCTATCTATGTCTAAAAGGTAACTTATAAACTATAAAATTCATGTTTCTTTATGGTTTTTTAAAGACTATTTCGAGCTCTTCTCAAATTGTCATTTATTTTTTGTTAAACATGGCTCCTTGGCTCATTTTTTATTTAACCTCAGTTCGATATTAGAAATTATCCCTTTGATGGATCTCCTATTGCTCCGGACACCTATGATTTGATTTTGGAAAGCAATACCTGCGTATTATCGCTTCGTTTAGCCCTTTCCTCCGGAGTATTTCCGGCAAGAAATGGTACCTAATCTCGAATGCCCCATCGCCGGAAGATACCTCCTTCGGCAAGGTTTAGTTTACCTAAAGTTGTGTTTCATCGGTACGGGCAGTCCGCTAATAGAAGCACAAACCCGGGTGGCAGCGCTATCTTTTTTGCCTTACTGAATCTTAGGATAAGGATTCCATTTCCCGCAAAAAATAGGGCAGAACACGGGAATGGAACAGGTTAAGAGCAACAGACCCTTCTTTCCAAAATCTGATAAAAATAATCAGGCTCCGGCAAGAGCTTACATCGATCTTAGGTTAAATAGTATTTTGATAACTGTGGTTATTCAAGCGCAGTGCTTGCTTTTAAAACCGAAATTTTCAACCGCCCAATTTTGTTCGAAAATGATCAAAATTAATGCCTTACCAAATTGGAAAGATAAAGACCCGGCCTCATTTAGCTGAGTTGAATGGCCATTATTTAAAAATTGTGCAAACCAAGTGCTTGATTGGTGGTACTCGAAGTTTCAATCCGGCATTTTGCTTTTCCAAAAGAATTTCCTG
The DNA here is from genome assembly GCA_016868395.1 of Bacteroidota bacterium. Lineage (GTDB taxonomy): Bacteria > Bacteroidota > Bacteroidia > Sphingobacteriales > Sphingobacteriaceae > Daejeonella. Next base: position 22,574 of record VGGW01000008.1, read on the forward strand.
ATCAAGATTTGTGAGTAATAATCCGATCAGAAGAAATAAAGGAACAAGTAGCATGATGAATGGAGATGCGCAGTTGGTTAGCTTTTTCATATTTTTCTTTTTTGATGAAACAAATAAAAACTTTAATCATAGTTTCTGGAAATCTATTAGACTAACGAGCGTTTTTTAAAGACCAACGGTATATTTAACTAATCTTGAGATTAATAGTTAATTATTGTTTGTTGGCAGATTGATTATGGCAGTTGGTCGATACTGATAATTTTGAATCATCAGAAAAGGTATTTTTGAATATGAGTAAATCATCGCGGGTTCTGTTTCATGTCTTTGTTTGGATTGCAATAATCCTGCTTTTTATGTTCTTGGTTGGTAATGGGAAACTGGAATACAAGACCGTAGTTGTAATTGTTTACTTCGGACTAATAAACATTGTTATTTTCTATGCCAATTATCTCTTTATTCTACCTACATTTTTGAATCGTAAAAAGTATGGATGGTGTGCCCTGATTATGATTGCTTTGGTACTTATTTCATCTTTTATTAAATGTGGGTTGGCCTATTACTACTATGATTTAATAATAATAAGAGATCCCGGAAAATATGTCATGACCTTTTGGGATTATTTTATGAGCACTGTTCTAATTGGCAGTCTGTTCATTTTTCTGAGTACTGTCCTAAAATTTGTTAGCGATTGGTTTTTAAATGAAAAAATTAAGACCAAGCTTGAAAATGAGAAACTATTTGCCGAACTGGCCTTTTTAAAATCTCAAATTAACCCGCATTTTTTGTTCAATTCACTAAACAATATTTACTCACTTGCCTACCAGAAGTCTGATAAAACACCTGAAGCCATATTAAAACTCTCCGAGATCATGAGATATATGCTTAATGAAAGCAATGAGGATAAAGTCTCGCTTGCAGATGAAATAAGATACCTTGGGAACTACATAGAGCTACAGAAATTAAGATTTAAGGATGAGAGCTACATTAGTTTTTTAATTACAGGGGAAATCAAGGACCAAAAAATTACACCACTTATCCTTATTTCCTTTGTCGAAAATGCTTTTAAGCATGGAATAGCTACTGATAAGCAGGCACCCATTAATATTTTTTTGAATATAGAGCCGGAAAGGATTTTCTTTAAAACCACTAATAAAAAGAATAATCAGAATAAGGATGAAGCCGGTGGAATTGGTTTACAAAATGTACAGAGGAGGTTAGAATTATTGTATAAAGACAATTTTGTTTTTAATATTGAGGATAAGAATGAGATGTATAATTGCGAATTAGGTCTAAATTTGTAGCATGATACGTTGTTTGGTGTTAGATGATGAGCCCTTGGCTTTAGATATTTTGGAGGATTACATCAAAAAGGTTCCATTTCTGATTTTAGTAAAAACAACAACCAGTGCATTTGAAGGTCTATCTTTGGTTCAGAGCGGTACCATAGATCTTGTATTTTTGGATGTTCAGATGCCTGAACTTACAGGAATTCAGTTCTTAAAAATTATTAAAGGAAAGTGTGAGGTCATCCTTACCACTGCGTATTCACAGTATGCTCTTGATGGTTACGATCTTGATGTTGTGGATTATTTGCTTAAACCTATTGCATTTGATCGTTTTTATAAAGCGGCGCAAAAGGTTCTTCAGAATAAGGGGATCAATCAAACTTCAATCGCGGAATTACCTGCTATTCAACAAAACAATCACGATTTTATTTTTGTAAAAACTGAACATAAAATTCAGAAAATATACCTTGATGATATCTTATATATTGAGGGCTTAAAGGATTACATCTCAATTTTTACAAAAACAGAAAGAATAATTACCTTACAGAATATGAAGAAAATGGAGGACTCCTTGCCCTCCAAGTCATTTGTAAGAGTTCATAAGTCCTACATTATTGCTCTGGGTAAGATTGAAAGTATTGAACGAAGCAGAATTTTTATTAGTGATAAGACTATACCCATTGGCGATACCTACCGCGATTATTTTTTTAGATTAATAGAAAATAAAATATAAGGTATAAACTCTGTATTTTTTATAGAGCCCTGCCGACTGCCTCTTGTGCAATACCTACAATTTCTTCCATGGATTTACCTTCCGGTTCGTATGGTTCAAGTATTTCCCAACTCATTTTCTCCCCAAAACTCAAGGGGAATGAGCCAAATTGTACAAATTTCCAGGAGTTTCTAATAACAACAGGTACGATTAGAGCGTTTGGAGCCTTTTTTAAAATTGTTGCAACACCACCCACAGCAAATGGTTTTAACTTACCATCCCTCGAACGGGTACCCTCTGGGAAAATTACGGTAGACCAATTATTAGCTCTCATCCTTTCGGCTAGCAAAAGAATTTCTGCTACTGCCTGCTTACTGTCTTTTCGATCAATATTGGCTCCGCCACCATATTTTAAATTAAATGAGACACTGGGTATACCTTTTGTAAGTTCAATTTTTGATATGAATTTCGCATGGTATTTTCTGAGAAACCAAATCAGTGGTGGTATATCATATAAACTTTGATGGTTTGCGATAAAAATGATTGGTCTGTTTGTTGGTAATTGATAAGGATTTTTGAAGCTTATCGTACTACCAAGCAGATAATAAGTGCCTAGCAGCAATAAGTTTAAAACGTCAACTGATTTCTTATGTATTTCCTGACCACCTAATTTAAAGCATAGCCACTGAATAGGCTGAAACAAACAGAGGATGATGCCAAAAAACAAGTAGTGAATAGGTGAAAAAATATAACCTAAAAACTTATTCATATTGATTTAATTGAACCAACTTAACCGCCAAGTTTATCGGTTAAAATCAAAATTTTTAATTTAAATAACGCGGCAACACTTAATGAATCAGTAATTTCACCGTTCAAGACCATCTGATACGCTGTTTCAAATGGTAATTTACGAACAGTTAAAGCTTCACTTTCTTCCGGTCTTGATTCTCCGAAGTTAAGTTCCCTGGCCAAATAGATAATGCCCAACTCATCACTTACAGAATTTGATAGATGAATCCTTTGTATTTCCTGCCATGAATTAGCTTTAATTCCTGTTTCCTCCAATAATTCCCTTTGAGCACTTATTAGTGGATTAATATCCAGGCTACCACCGCCTTCAGGGATTTCCCAGCTATACTTTTTTAAGGGGAAGCGATACTGTCCAACCAGCCAGGTATTATTCTCATGGTCTAAAGGGATAATGCCAAGGGCTATATTTTTAAAATGTACCTCACCGTAAATCCCCCTTCCACCGCCGGGATTTATCACCTGATGTTCCTCAAGGCAAATCCATGGATTTTCATAGATTTTCTCACTGGAGAGGGTTTGCCAAGGATTTAAATTCTGATTCTTCATCCATGCAATCTTCAAAAACAAACCCCTCTAGCCATACAGAAAGAAGGCTTCATTCAAAACCGACATTGATTAAGCAATATTAAATGCTTTTTTAACCGGTTCAATATAATCTAATTTTTCCCAAGTAAACAGCTCAACTTCAACGGTTTTGCTATCGCCATTGTTTCCTGAAAAAGTTTTGCTTATCACTTCACTTTGACGTCCCATATGACCATAAGCTGCGGTTTCAGAATAAATTGGATTACGAAGTTTTAAGCGGGTTTCGATTCCATATGGAGTCATATCAAAAATGGCAGATATTTTTTGTGCAATCTCACCATCATTTAAACCAACCTTTGAAGTTCCATAAGTATCGACGAATATTCCCATCGGGTCTTTAACACCAATAGCATAAGAAACCTGTACCAATATCTCACTACAAACTCCTGCGGCGACTAAATTTTTTGCAATATGTCGAGTGGCATAAGCTGCCGAACGATCTACTTTTGAAGGGTCTTTTCCTGAGAATGCACCACCACCATGAGCACCTTTTCCACCGTAAGTGTCCACAATGATTTTACGGCCGGTTAGTCCGGTATCTCCATGTGGTCCTCCGATTACAAATTTTCCGGTAGGATTGATGTGATATTTTATGTCAGATGTGAAAAGTTTCTGAAGTTCCGGTTTAAGTTGCGCTTTTATTCTTGGAATGAGAATGGATATAATATCCTCCTGAATTTTTCTCTGCATGGTTATTTCTGTATCAAAGTCATCATGCTGAGTAGATACCACAATTGCATCAATACGAATTGGTTTGTGATCATCACCATATTCAATGGTAACCTGCGATTTCGCATCAGGTCTAAGATATTTAATTGCAGAGTTCTCTCTCCGAAGGACAGCAAGCTCTGTTAAAATCTTATGTGCCAGATCTAAAGCCAATGGCATATAATTATCAGTTTCGCTGGTGGCATATCCAAACATCATACCTTGATCCCCTGCACCTTGGTCTTGTTTCTTTACTCTTTCTACCCCCTGATTGATATCTGCCGATTGTTCATGAATCGCTGAAATAACACCGCAAGAATCAGCCTCAAACATATATTCAGACTTGGTATAACCAATTTTTCGAACCACTTCACGAGCAATTTTTTGTACGTCCAGGTAAGTTTGTGATTTAACTTCTCCTGCTAATACAACCAAACCCGTGGTAACTAAAGTTTCACAGGCAACTTTTGAATCAGGATCCCAGGCTAAAAAGTTGTCAATTAATGCATCTGAAATCTGGTCAGCCACTTTATCCGGGTGGCCTTCTGATACTGATTCGGAGGTAAATAAATAAGGCATAGTGTGTCAATTAATATTAAAAAATGAGATGTTTTAATGTGTTGCGAAAAAAGATGGAAGGAAATTGATCGAAGTAAAAATCAGCAAATTGTTTTAGCACTTTTTTTTACGTGGTTGCAATCAACGCAAATCGATCCACTTTCTCGCACAACAAAATTAGGGTAAAAATTATGTTCTAAAAAATTTAAAAGTAATTTTGAGTTAATAATCTACATATTAGTTGAAAAGAAAAATTTTATTCGTTATCAATCCTGTTTCGGGCGGGAAGACCAAATATAATTTCCTCAAAAATTTAGATAAATACCTGGATAAGAGCAAATTTGACTACGAAAGTGTGTTTACTGATTATCATGGACATGGAACTCTTCTTGCAGCCGAGGCGGTAAAAAATGGAGTAGATATCATAGTTGCAGTCGGCGGAGATGGAACAATTAATGAAATCGCAAATGAACTTGAGGGTACCGATAAATTAATGGGAATAATCCCACTGGGCTCAGGGAATGGACTCGCCAGATCTTTAGGAATTCCGTTGGGAGATTATAACGCTATAAAACGGTTGAACAGGCTTCATGCCAGTAAAATAGATACCGGAGTTTTCAATGGTAAGAAGTTCTTTAATATGGCTGGAGTCGGGTTTGATGCTCAAATTAGTGCTCGTTTTGCTGAGAATGGGAAGCGAGGACTTGGTAGTTATGTTAAAATTGCCTACTCTGAAGTTTCAAACTATCATTCACAGTTTTACCGGCTGAATATTGATGGTAGAGATTACGAGCAACAGGCATTTATGATTAGTATAGCAAATTCTTCACAATACGGGAACAACGCTCATATTTCCCCCCATGCATCCTTAAATGACGGGATGCTTGATGTCTGTATTTTAAAGCCATTTCCTTTATATAAATTCCCGGCATTGGCATTCAGAATGTTCGCAAGGAATACCCATAAATCAGATTACCTGGAGATAATTAGAGGAAGTAACATCAGCATTATTCGTGAAAGCGAGGCAGCAGTTCATGTAGATGGAGAGCCTTTGATTATGGGAAAGGAACTTAATATTACCTTAAAAAGCCAATCATTAACTATTCTTCATTAGTCTATGTCAAAAAAAAATAAAGATTTTCAAGGTATTGTTTATTCTACTAATCCTGATTTCAGGTATCTGTCTGATGATTCAGAAATTACAGAAACCATAGAACCGAATATGCAGGATCTAAGAGTGCAGCTTGACAGAAAGCAACGGGCCGGCAAAGCGGTAACTTTAGTAACGGGTTTTATTGGGAAACAGAGCGATTTGGAATTACTTGGTAAAAAGCTGAAACAAAAATGCGGTGTTGGAGGTAGTGCAAAGGATGGACAAATAATTATTCAGGGTGATTTTCGCGAAAAGATATACAACTTATTGCTTTTAGAGGGTTACAAAGTAAAAAAATCAGGGGGCTGAAAAAACACATTAGTTTGTCAGGGTTAAAATTTTATCCCTAAGCTAATTCATGGCAATTGGTTTTTTGGGGTTCGGCTATTCTCTTACCGGACTTACACTCCTATTTTTGTAGAAAGTGAAATACTTCGTTCTCTGGTGAAGATTGTGGAAAGAGCGAACTAAACCCGATTTTTTTTGTATCAGATTTTAAACATTCATAAAAAAAGTTTTGATAATGAATCAGTTATAATTGTTCTTATCCTTTTTTATTTCTATTCTTCTTTAAAATCATTCATCAAATTTGCAATTACAATAAAAAATAGTTTTCATTGTAAAATGATTGCAATGAATTACAGATAATTTGTTCCAAAACATAATTTATCATGCAAAATTCTTGGGATGGCTTTGACAGGATGGAATAATTAAGATTAATATTTCACAAAAAATTTTTTATTAATTCGAAAATTATATTTTTGTTATCCCTTAAATTAAATAGCAAAATTTTGATGCTTTGTAAAGCAGGAAAAAATCAACATTAAAATAATAACAGCAAACAACAAAACAATTAACTTACATTATCTAATCAACAACTAAAACTAAATTTTAAAAAAATGGCGAACGCACCAAAACCAACAACAGCTAAGAAAGAGAGCTCTGGTTCAAACATTTTTGCAAGTCTATCTATTGTGATGTGTATTCTTGTCGGAGTACTTTTATGGAAATTCGTAATGGGAGATCCTGCTAATTTTGAAGGTGGAGATCCTGAGAACGGCCATCCACTACCAGGTAACTACTTTGGAATGGTTTACAAAGGAGGATATGTTGTACCAGTATTGATGGGTTTATTCCTCATGGTGATCGTATTTTCATTCGAGCGTTTCTTTGTAATCGGAAAAGCTACCGGAAAGGGAAGCGTTGAAGCTTTTGTAAAAAAGGTTCAAAGTTTCATCAGTGCAGGTAATATTGATTCGGCAATTTCAGAATGCGATAAGCAGGCTGGATCTGTTGCTAACGTAATTAAATCTGGGCTCAAAAAGTACAAGGAGATGGAGTCTGAGACTAAGCTTGATACTGAACAGAAATGTTTGGCAATCCAAAAGGATATCGAAGAGGCAACTGCTTTGGAGATGCCAATGTTAGAGCAAAACCTAACGGTTATTGCAACTCTGGTATCGATTGGAACTTTGATGGGTCTACTCGGTACTGTAACCGGTATGATCAAGGCCTTTGCGGCATTGTCTACGGCAGGTTCACCGGATCAGGCAGCTCTTGCAAATGGTATTTCTGAGGCCTTGATTAACACGGCAACCGGTATTGCTACTTCAGCTTTGGCAATTATCATGTACAACCTATTTACTTCTAAGATTGATAAATTGACATATGCTATTGACGAGGCAGGATTCTCTATCGTTCAAACGTATGCAAGTACTCACAAATAATGGTAATTGAAAATCGACTCCGGGTTTAACCTAAACCCGGAATCTTTTCATCTCTACAGTAAATAGTTAATAATTAAAAAATAAGCAATGCCTAGAATTAAAGTTGCCAGAAAGAGTACAGCTATCGACATGACAGCAATGTGTGATGTGGCGTTTTTGTTGCTTACCTTTTTTATCCTGACAGCGACAGCCCGTCAGCCTGAGCCACTTCCTGTTGATACTCCGGCATCAACGGTAAAGTTCAAACTGCCTGATTTGGATATAGCAACACTGACTATCGGTCAAAAAGGTAAAGTATTTTTCGGAGTTCCCGGTCAGCCTATTCGCAAAAGGACTCTTGAATTAATGGGCGAAAAGTATCAGATCCAGTTTACAGAGGAGGAAAAAACTCGCTTTTCAGTAATTGAGAGTTTTGGTGTTCCAATTGGAAACCTGAAACAAATTATCATGATGAAAGGTGACGATCGGAATAAACCAGGATTGCAGCCTGGAATTCCTACAGATTCAGTGGGCTTGCGCCCATCTGAATTGCACGATTGGATAATATCAGCTCGTTATGCCACGAAAGAACTTAACAACGTCGATATGCGTGTCAGTATCAAGGGTGATTCAAGGGAAGAATATCCATCAATTAAGAAAATTTTGGAGATCCTTCAGGATCAGAATATAAACAAATTTAGTCTGATCACCTCATTGAGGACAGGCGAAGAATGATCGTATCATTAATATAAATCACGATGGCAGAATTAGACACCTCCGGCGGGGGTAAGAATAAAGGTGGCAAAATTAGAAGTAAAAAGCAGTCAACACGTGTGGATTTAACTGCCATGGTTGATTTGGCTTTCCTCTTGATCACTTTCTTTATGCTTACCACTACATTGGCTAAACCTCAGGCAATGGATTTAGCGATGCCTGATAAGGATAAACAAGACCAGCAAGAATTGACAATAGCTGATAATAGAACAATGACCATACTTCTGGGTGCGAATAACCGCTTGGAATGGTATATGGGACTTGTGGATAAGCCCCTGACTCCTCCACAGATTGATAATTATGGAAGAAATGGGATCAGGAAGGCTCTGGTTGAGAATGCTAAAAAAGTTATAGCAGCTACCGGTGATCCAAGTAAAGGACTGATTGTTTTAATCAAACCAAGTGAAAATTCAAATTATAGAAATTTTGTGGATATCCTTGATGAGATGAAGGTATCAAACATCGAGAGATATGCGATAGTTGAGATCTCAGATCCTGACATTGCTTTGTTGAAGCGTGATGGTATCTACAAATAGTTAGTTTAAACACAAATATTAACCCTTTAAAGAATTAAATATGTTAGCGTCTAAAATAGATTTATTCAACCCGCAATGGCTGGATGTTGTATTTGACGGGAGAAATAAAAACTATGGAGCTTATGATTTAAGGAAAGGTAATTCCAAAACCACAAGCCGAGCAGTAATTATTGGCTCTCTTTTATTTATCGTGATGGTTTCATTACCGTTAATCATCAGATATATCTCCGGTATATTGCCGGAAGAAGAGAAGGTGAAAATTACTGAAGTAGTTTTGGCGCCTCCACCACCAATTAACAAGGAAGAGTTACCTCCTCCTCCACCGGAGCCACCTAAACCCAAAGTTGACCAGATTAAATTCCCGCCTCCTGTGGTAGTTCCTGCAGAGCAAGTAAGGGATGAGGAGCCTCCAACTGTTGAAGAACTTAAGGTTGCTGATCCTGGTCAAAAAACAATTGAAGGCGACCCTAATGCAGATATTGTAATTGATGAGCCGGTAGGTGAAGCACCTAAAGCGGTGGCAGTAATTGAAGACAATAGTATCAAAGATTTTGCAAGTGTTGAGGTTCTTCCTGAATTTCAAGGCGGTATGGCCGGATGGGGTAAGTATCTCCAGAAAAACCTGAAATATCCACCGATGGCTCGTGAAAATAATATTACCGGTCGTGTCATTATGAGCTTTGTCGTAGAGAAGAACGGGAATTTAACAGACATCAAAGTATTGAGAGGTATTGGAGGTGGGTGTGATGAGGAAGCAATTAGGGTGTTGAAAAACGCACCAGCCTGGAAACCGGGTATTCAAAACGGTCGTCCGGTTCGTGTGGCTTATACCATGCCTATTTTTTTCCAGTTGGCCGGACAATAACTGTCTATGTCGGTTTCCAAAGAAGAAAAAGAAATACAGAAATCGCCCGCAAAGCGATTTCTGTTTATTTTAGGGCTCGGGATGTTTGCGCTTTACTTTGCCTTAGGAATCGCGATTATTTTTTGGAAAGATTTTCCAATCAATCTTGATTTTGGTTACCGACTGGCTTTCGCGTTGCTCCTGATCATTTATTCTTTTATCAGGTTTGTGCGTTTACTGCGTTCATAAATGTTAGTATGAAAAGAATCAGGTACATATTTTTGGCAGGTTTTCTATTTGTTCTTTTTTCATGTCAGAATAATAGCGGTTCGGTTCAGCAATCTTATACAAGTGGTTATGAACAGATTTTAGTTGATGAATCATTTGCACCTATCATTGAGGATCAGGAGTATTTGTTTGAAAGTACCTACCCCAATGCTAAGCTTGATCTGGTGATGAAATCTGAAAATGAATTACTAAATTTG